>CAYYAU010000056.1:0-7532 GCA_964469765.1 uncultured Clostridia bacterium
GTATCTTTGATTATATAATGTTGTAAGGTTGTCTGTAATAGAAAGATACTCCAGTTTTTCATTGGCCTTTTTCAAATCATGAATCAATCTTTTATTTTCAATACTTAACTGTTGTTCATTTAAAGCTTTCCTTAATGTTTTCTTCAAAATATCTGCCCCCACGGGTTTTATTAAATAATCGTACACATTTTCTTTTATCGCTTTAACTGCTGTATCTAATGATGCGTATCCCGTAATTAGTATTATATAAATGTCCTCTTTTAATTGTTTAATTTTCTTAACGAGTTCTAATCCATTTACTCCTTTAAGGTGTAAATCCAAAAGAACCAAATCTCCACCCTTTCTTAAAATCACCTCTGTCAAAGAAGTTTCACTATCAGCTTGATAAATTATATACCCCTCATCCTCAAGTATATCCTTTAATGTCTCTCTATAGGAAGAGTCATCGTCAACTATTATTATTGATTTTTTAGATTCAGCCTTAGAAACATTCTCTTTTTTTATCTTCTCAATTATTTCAAATACCTTCCCTAACTCTAATGGTTTTTGAATACATGCATACGCGCCTTTCTTTATAGCCTCTTCAACATACTCATCTAAAGAGTAGCCTGAAATAATTATAACACCTACACTAGACTTTTCATTTTTAATCTTTTCTAAAGTCGCCATACCATCAATCCCTGGCATTCTCATATCAAGAAAGATGACGTCAAAGTTTCCTTTCCTAACAAGTTCAACTGCCTTGTACCCATCATCCACTGTAACAACGTTGTAACCTTTATCCATAAGTACATCCTTAAATGTCTCACTCTCCTCTAACTTATCATCAACAATCATAACTGTTGGTTTACTCAATGCATCCTTTATTGTTGAAAGCAATCTATCAACATTAAAGGGTTTATATATTACTCCATAAGCTCCCTGCTCAATAGCTTTTTTTAAGGTATCTTGTTTACTTGTTCCTGTCATCATTATCACAATGGTTGTAGGACTTATTCTCTTGACCTCTTTAAATGTCTCAAACCCATTTACCCCGGGCATATTAACATCCATCAGAATTACTTCAAAATACTGTTTTTTTACAAGTTCAATTGCTCTATATCCATTTTCTACTAAGGTAACATTGTAATCCTTTTCTTTAAATACATCTGCTAAGGTCTCAAGCAGTGTAACTTGGTCGTCAACAATAAGTAGATTCGGTCTTTTTGCCATATTCTCCTCCAGAAATAATTATATTCTTAAAAATATTGTAAACGTAGTTCCATAATCAACTTTGCTTTCTACTTTTAGACTTCCATTGTGTCTTTCTATAATTCTTTTTACTGTAGAAAGCCCTAACCCTGTTCCTTGACTTTTGGTTGTAAAAAATGGCTCAAATATCTTACTTAAATTTTCTTGTGGTATACCACAACCTGTATCTTTAAACTTCATTATCACACTGTTATCTAAAATGTCTGTTGTAACTGTTAAACTTCCGGTCTTTGAAATTGCGTGATATGCATTGTTAATTAAATTTAGTATAACCTGTCTCATTTCATCAGGACTAACTAAAACCTGTGGTAACTTTGGATTAAAAATCTTCTTTACCTCTACATAGGATGGGGGTGGACTTACAGAAAGAGCCTCTTCAATAAGCATATTTAGATTTACCTTTTGTTTTACAGGTGGCCTTGTCCTTGAAAACCCTAATAAGTCATTTATAATCTTCGTCGCATTAGATATCTCTCTTTCAATTATTCCTGTGTGTTTTTGCAATTTCTCGTCATCCTTACTAATCTTTGATTTTATATAATAAATTGCATTATTGATTGCACCCAATGGGTTTCTTATCTCATGCCCCACAACATTTGCCATCTGTCCAATAGCAGCCAGTTTTTCAGAAGACACTAATTTTTCCTGATACTCTTTTAACTTTTTTAACATATCATTAAATCTCTTTGCTAAAAATGATATTTCATCCTTTGTCTTCATTGTAATTTGCTGGTCAAGATTTCCTTCTCCTAACCTTTCAACAGCAGCTACCAGAAAAGAAATTGACTTTGTCATTCCTTTTGCTAAAAATAAAGAAATTAATATAGAAAAAATTATACCAATAATAATCAATAATAGTGCCTGTTGTCTTAAAAGAGTAACTGACCGATAGGCTTCCTTAACTTCCTGTCTTATAATAATTCCCCATTTAGTACTTTTTAACCAATAATAGGCTCCTACAAATTCAACATTATTTAGATTTTTAAATTTAACTGTTCCTTTTGATTTTGTATCTAATAATTTTTTTGTTATAGATAAGTTACTAATATCTATTGAATTCATTGCATTCTTAGTAATTGGATGAAAGAATAATCTTCCTGTTTCGTCAATTAAACAAACAAATCCAGTTCTTCCAATTTTTATGTTACTAATTTTTTTCCATAACGAATTAAGTCCCACTGTAATAAAAACATATTGATTCAGTTTAGTTAAAGGATAAACAATGTCTAATCTAGGGAACTCTTTTATATAATAGACTTTTCCTAACTGGGGCTGTTGTGTAAGTTTCGCCTTAAGGAAAATCTGTTTTGTAGTTTGTTTCTCAAGGTAGTCTTTTGAATGATAATAATCTGGACTACATACTTCTATTAGCTTTTTATTATTTTTATCAATCAATGTGACAAGAATAAAATCCTTATTTCGCAACAATGCCTCAAGTAAAATCTTATGCTTCTCATTCCACGAAATATCAGGAAATCTCTCTAACATCACAGCAAAACCCAAACTAAGATTAAGTTTCTTTACATAATCTTCTATTAAGTTCCCAACACTTGTTGCAGTAAAAAGATGCCTTTGGAGAATAGTTTCTTCTAGAGCTTTCTTACTAATATTTATCATATTTAAACCAAAAACAATAAGAATTGTAATCACAAATAAACTAATAATTGAAACAAATTTATTAAATAGTTTCATTCAGCCTATGCCTCTTGGGAGAAATTCACCGTATCATTACTCAAATTTATTCTCTATTAAGCAAGTTCAGCCCATAGAATCAGCGTAGATTTCTACATATATCTGCTTCTATTTCTTATTTGCGTTTAACCAGGGTTATCTCTATTCTTCTATTAAGAGCTCTATGTTCGGGGGTGTCATTAGGATACAAGGGCCGATACTGACCATATCCCACAAGAGATAACCTTTTTGGGTCAATCCCTTTATTTAAAAAATACTTTACAACACTATGTGCTCGTGCTAATGATAAATCCCAATTAGACCTATATAATTTACTTTTAATTGGAAGATTATCAGTATACCCTTCCACAATAATATCATTTGGTAAATTTTTCAGCATACCAATAATCCTATCTAAAATATTAACACATTCTTTCTTGAGTTTTGCTTTTCCTAGGTCAAAAAGAATCGGCGTATTAAGAATAATCTTTACCCCTTCTTCCTTAAACACTAAATTACTAAACCTTTTTAGACCAGCTTTAGTAAAGTTTCTGTTAATCTCTATCTCATTAGATTCTTTTTTACCCATCTCTCTTTCTACTAATCTTAGAATTTCTTCTTTGTCTAAATTCTTCATTAACTCCTTTTCTATGCCTTGAATAATCTTATGATAATCTTTGGAGCGCACAACAAAGGTATATGCATATAAGATTAAAAAGAATATCATAAGAATTGTCATCAGATTACCAAAAGGAATAATCCAAAGACTGTGGTGTTCAGGGCCGCCAGTCAAATATTCCTCACCTGGTTCAAACTCTTGTTCTCTTTTAGATGATAAACCTTTTTTTATAAATTTAATTTCAATCATGACATTCTAATAATAGTTATTTTAACTCTTCTATTCAACGCTCTATGCTCATCCGTATCATTTGGAACAATTGGTCTATGTTCACCATAACCAATGGCGGAAAGACGATATGGCGGAATATTCTCATAATCAATAAAATATTTTACAACTGCCAATGCTCTTGCTGCTGAAAGTTCCCAATTCGAAGAGAACCTTTTTCCACCTATAATAGGGATATTATCTGTATACCCTTCAACAACAATGGTGTTTGGTAAATCCTTCAACAGTTTTGCTATATCATGTAGTACCATCCTTGCCTTTGATTTCAACTCAGCCTTTCCAGTATCAAATAAAACAGGCTGTCTAAGCATAATCTCAACCTTTTCCTCATCAACCTTTACACCTGCAAACTTCTCCATCTTTTTTCTTCCGAAGTATGTTACTAAATACTGAGAGACTTTTTTTTCTTGAAAACTGATTTTCTTTTTTTCTCCACTGAAATGTTGCATTATTGATTTAAATGCAAGGTTCTGGATATTACCACCCATCTGTGTGTATCCAAAAAGCATCAAAAAGAAAAGCATAAGATTTGTCATAAGATCAGAATAAACCGTAAGCCATATAGGGCTTGTCCTTCTTCTATCTGCTATAAATCTCCATGATAACATAATTACACCTTTACTTTCCTTCTTAATTTAGAAGAGAGATATGCCTCTAACTTTTTACTCACAATTAAAGGAATCTCTCCTTTTTGGATTGATAATATCCCTTCTATAATTACCTCTTTTATAAGCAACTCCTCTTCAGTATATACATTTAACTTTCCAGCTATTGGAAGAAAGATAAAGTTAGTCCCAAAAATACCATAAAAGGTAGTTGTAACAGCGATTGCCATTGACGCTCCCATTGTTTGGGGATTGCTTAGATTCCTTAAAACTTGAACAACGCCAATTAAGGTACCAAGCAGACCAAAGATTGGTGCATATGTACCCATTGTTCTAAAAATACCAGCAATCTGTTGATGTCTTTTTCTTACAAACACTATCTCTTTTTCTAAATTTTCTCTTATAATCTCAGGGTCAAGATTGTCTATCACCATTCTTATACCGTCAGCAAAAAATCTATCTTTTAATCTTGGGATATCTGTTTCTAAACTTAGTATGCCTTCTCTACGTGCTTTTTTTGCTAAACCAACTATCATATTAACTATCTGTTTAGGTGAAGCAAACCTTTTAGGATATGAAACAAGCTTTATTGCATACGGTGCATGTTTTAGAATACGAAACGGATACGTAATAAATGTTGCAGCTACTGTTCCACCAAAAACAAGAATGAATGCATTCACATTAAATAGTAAATTTACAATCTTTCCCTGTAACATTACAAAATAAACAGCACCTGCACCCATTAAAAGGCCCAATATCGTCATCAAATCCATAAATACCCTCTTTTATTTAAGAAAATTCAAATATATAAAGATAGCAATTCCTATTATACCAGCTACAGATGCCACATAAACAACTAATTTTAAAGGCTGCTTTCTTTTTATATTTTCATTTACAGTTATTGGTTCTTCAACAGTTTTTTCTTCTTCCATATGATTGACTTCTACTGTTGCTGAACCCTCTGATTCTTTCCTCAATAAATTTTGTTCTTTTAATCTTCTAATAATGTTTAGAATTTTCTTTTGTGCTTCGTTTTTCTCTTCAGAAGAAGTCTGTTTACCAAACTCAACCTCTTGATTAACCATAACAGCAGCACCTGCTGTTAATTTAGAAATAATCCTATTTCTTGTTTCCGAATCAACAGCGTTCAAAGCTATTGCAAAGGTTGAAAGACCTACTTCACCGAATATTCGTTGGACAGTTTCTTTGCTGAAATCTGCTATATCTTCAAACTTAATTATTTCCCTTTGTACTTTATATGCTACTTCTGGATTATACTCCTTTAGAATTCCTAAAAGTTCCTCTCTTGTATTTTTATCGCTTTCTTCTAAAGTAGAAATTACATAATCCAACCCGCCAAGAATAAAATTAATTCTTTTTTTAATTTCTTCTTCTTTATCTTTTACCTTAATTGGATTAACCTCTTTTATATGAGTTAAATTAAGTATTACCTTTTCTCTTTTTTCCTTTGGTAAAGAAGAAAGAATCTGTGTTGTATAGTCAACTGGTAGATAAGAAACTATAAATGAAATTGTCTCTGGGTTTTCTTCATTTAAAATATACATTAAATATTTTAGATTGGAATCATTTATAAAACCAAAAGGTCTGTGCGCTCTTTCTTTTTTCTCTTGCTCTTTATTAGCGAAAGTATTGACTGTTTGAAGTTGTGGTTGAGGTACTGCCGGAGGTTGTGGTGTTGGCTGTGCATTAGGATTTCTCATAAAAGCCAATGTTTCTTTTGGGGGTTTACTCTGGAAAATCTTATTTAACCCCCTTAAGAAAATTATAACAACAATAAAAATAGACAATAAAAATAATATAAACAGAATGCCAAAGTAAATAGGTCTTTGATTAACTATCTCTAAAATCTTACTTTGTTTTTGAGTAAACTCCTCTTTCTGAATTATCAGCGAATCTCCTCTTGAAGGGTCAATACCTATTAAATTTTTCACAATCTTGAATACCCTATCTATCTTTTCTTGTGGAATATTTCTATCAACAATTAGAGCTATATTCAGTTTTCTTATAATTACCTCCACTGTGCCTGTTTTGTATCCCTGGGATAAAATTCTTGAAATTGGTAAAAGATTTATCATTTCTGGTTCTCCTATTTTCTTCTTCAAAGGCACTCCAGGTAAAGACGACCCTGTTTCTTCTTTTTTTCTAAAAGAAACGGTTGGTACTTTTCCCTTTTCTTTTTTTGTAGCAAGCTCAGCATTAACAATTACTACAACATTTTTATTATTCAGCATCTTTGACACTAAAGTGAACAACTTATCTTCAAGACTTTTTTCTAACATAACCTTCTGCTGAACAATAAATGCTGGTTCTTGTGCAAATGTTAAACACACACTACTGAATAGAATTAATATGAAGTATCTTATACTTTTCATTACCTACTCCATTACTGCTATATACTTTTCTTATTTAATCTGTTGTTTACATTTCTTTATCATTTTTAAAGATTGCGTATGATTTGGTTCAAGTTTAAGTATTTTTTTAAATATATCTATTGCTTTTCTATATTTCTTTTGATTATAATAATCCATCCCTAAACCAAAATATATTTTCATCATACTCTTTTTTTTCTGGTCATTAGTTTGATATTCCAATTCTTCAATTTTTCTTTTTAGATTCAACGATGGAATATGGGTTGGTTCTAAGAGTAATATTTTCTCTAATTCGTTAATAGCGTTACTATACTCCATTTGAGAGAAATACTCCATTGCTTTTGAATAGTAAATTTTCATTAAATTTATTTTTTTCTTTTTTACTTCTTCCAATAAGGGCTTAATTTTCTTTTGAAGTTGTTGTATCTTTACATTTGCCTTCGCATCATAAGAAAGAGCCTTTTGAAGATAATTAATTGCTTCATTATATTTTTTTTCTTTATATCTTGCTAACCCAAAGAGATAATTCCTCGTAACATTTTCTTCACTCTTACTTTTTTCCTTTTCTATTTCTTTATTAAGACTATCAAACTCCTGAATAATATCCTTTAGTAAATCCTTATGTATTGAATAGTTATTAATAATTTTATTGAGTAGTTCTACTTTTCTTTTTATCTAGGCAAAAGACTGAAATCGTTGTTTATTTAA
>CAYYAU010000057.1:0-7480 GCA_964469765.1 uncultured Clostridia bacterium
TTGCAAAAACAGGTCCCTTTATAAATTTAAAATGTCTTTCTCCAGTTGTTATATTTTCTTCAATTACTTCTGTTCCTGTTATGTCTGAAGGCATAAGGTCAGGCGTAAATTGTATTCTGTTAAAGGTTAAATCAAGTATTTGTGCTAAATATGAAATCATCATTGTCTTTGCTAATCCAGGAACTCCAACAATTAAACTGTGACCCTGTGAAAAAAGAGCTATTAGTATCTGCTCTAACACCTCATCTTGACCAACAATTATTTTATGTATCTGAGATAAAAAAGACTGTCTTGCTTTTTTAAGTTTCTCTATTAGTAGTATCTCTTTTTCTTCAATTTTTTTCATTCTCTCTCCTTATCTGAATCTACTGGAAAACTTTACGAAATCCAGAGGTTCCTTATGGTTTTATTCTGTATAGGTCATCTGTTGTTACTATAGGTGGATGACCTGTATCTTGTCCCGGCACTTTGGAGTAAACTAAATTTTGCCATACTGTCATTGCTTCTTTATTATCAGGGTCATTCTTAATAATCTCTTGTAGGAAGTTTGCTATTTTTTCGGTGTCTTGATTTGTCTTTTGAGGAAGTTTTTTTATCTCTGTAAATGCCTGAGAGTAATTCTTCAATTGTAGAAGCGTCTTTATTATCTCTATTCTGTATTCTTCACGAATAGGTAGAAGTGTATAGTAGATTTCCAGAAGTTTTTCTAATTTGTTTTTATCTTTATACTCTTCAATGAGAATTGAATAGTATCTAAATGGTAAAATATCCTTTAATCTCTCTGCTAAATAAATTATTTTTTTTCTATCATTAAAACGGTAGGCTTTTTCTATCTTCTTCAATAAAAAGAATTTCTTAAACGCTATACGAAAACTTATCAACATTATTAAAAATAATAAGAAAAAAAGTCCCATCCCTATATAAATAATAGAGAAATTCTTTTTTGTTTGAGTGAGGGGAGTAACCATAGCCGCTTTTTTCAATTCTCTAACAGGTCTTTTTGGTGTTTTAATTATGGCTTTTTTTGATATGGAAAGCCTCTTTTTCTTTATCGGGGATAACTTCTTTTCTATCTTTGTTATTGTAAATGGTTTTATTCCTTTTATTTGGTAAATTGATATATGTTTTTTCCATGATGAAACAATTAGCTCATTCTTTTCTTTACTATAGGAAATATCTCTTATGGAAGTGCCTAATTCAAAAAAGAAACTTCTAAAGGGAGATATTTTAGTTAAAACAATGTTACTGTTTTTCAATTTTATCAAAAGGTATTTTTTATTAACAAATAGAATGTTATTACTCTGCTTACCTATTGAACCTGTAAAGGTTAGCTCACCTGTAAAATCAAAAAGATATATACCTCCTGAACTGGTTAGAACAAAAATTTTTTTATCAGCTGGATATATCTTTACATCTTTAGTTAATGTTATCTCTTTTTCCCATAATGGTAATACAAAACTATAAAGATAGAATGTAATTCCTCCTGATGTCCCAAAAATAACTTCTCTGTAGTCTTTCCCGAATGAGAAACAGAATGGTTTGCCATTAATTTTCTCCTGCAAAACTACATTTTTTTTCTCAATATCAAGCACTATAAATCTATTATTTTTAAGCAGTGCTCCAATGTGTCTTCCGTCAGGAGAAAAATGTGTCTGTTTAATCCAGTCATCTGTGGTGTAGTTCCATACTAAGTTTGAATTAAAATCAAAAATTGAAATATTGTCTCTAAATGTAACAAAGAATAGAGAAACTTTTTCATTAAGTTCTATGTTAGAAATCTGCTTACTTATATAACTTGAAAATATAGAATTATGAGGCGGTCTATAAAGATGAATATATCCATCAATGGTACTAAACAGTATGTAGTTACCTTTATCCCAGTAGAGCTTATCAACAATTTTTTGTGTCTTTATTTTTTTAAGAAATGAAATGTTTATTTCTGCTTTACATATACATAAAAAATGAGAAAGTAAAAGGAATATAATTATTTTTTTCATTTTTATCCTCTCGGATGATATTTTTTGTAAAGCGCTTTTAAATTTGTTCTATCTATTTGGGTATAAATCTCTGTTGTTGAAATATTCTGATGACCAAGCAGTTCTTGGATAATTCTTAAATCAGCACCTTTTTCTAAAAGATGAGTTGCAAATGAGTGTCTTAATGAATGTGGTGTTATCTCTTTTGTTATGTTTGCTTTTTTAACATATCTTTTTACAAGTTTCCACATCCCTATTCTAGAAAACATATTCCCAGAAGGGTTGACAAAAAGATATCCTCTTTTAGGGTTCTTCCTTAATGCAAGATACTTTCTAATTGCATTAATCGCTACCTTACCAATAGGAATAACTCTTTCTTTTCCTCTTTTTCCAACACATCTTAAGTAACCAAGATTCAGGTTTACATTCTCAATTCTTAGATTTATAAGTTCTGAGATTCTCACCCCTGTTGCATAAAATGTCTCTAATATTGCTTTATCTCTTATGCCCGTTTTTGTTGAAACCTCAGGCAGTACTAAAATTCTTTCCACCTCTTCTACTGTTAAAATCTGTGGAATCTTCTTTTCTAAATGAGGGGTTTCTAAATTTATTGTTGGGTTATTTTTGGTGAATTCTTCACTTACCAAAAATCTGTAAAAAACTTTAATAGACGAAATAAGGTGAGCAATGGAGGAAGGTGCAAGAGTCTTTCTTTTTGATATTAAAAAGTTCATTATGTCACTATAGGTAAGAGTAAGAATATCTGTATTATTGAAGTACATTAAGAATGCTTTTATATCTTGTTTATAAGAGGAGACTGAATTCTCCTTCAGCCCTTTCTCTAATATAAGATATGAGGAAAATCTCTCCAGATACTCTTTCATTTAAAAAATGGGTTATCTTTTTTCTCTTTTTCAATTGTTGTGGTTTCACCATGCCCAGGATAAACTATAAGATTTGAATCAAGTATAAATATTTTTTCTTTTATTGAATTAAATAAATCATTCTTATTTGCTCCTGGGATATCGTATCTGCCAACCCCATTGCAAAATAAGGTGTCCCCAGTAAGGATTATCTCTTTATTATAAAGAGAAATACTTCCTTTTGTATGTCCTGGCGTATGAATTACTTTAAAGTGTGTATTTTCTAATTTTATCTCATCATTCTCTTTTAATAGTATATCGGGTTTTGGAGAAGGCTTAAAAGTGCCAAATAAAAGTAAACTTAAAAATTCTTGTTTTGCATAAAGTAGTTCTTCATCTAAATAATGAATGGCAAGATGTGTATTGGGATATTGCTCTTTCAGATATCTGTTTGCTCCTATATGGTCAAGATGTCCGTGTGTATTGATAATATATTTTGGGATAAGCTTCTTCTTCTGTAAAAAATCGGTAATTCTTTTTCCTTCTGCTCCTGGGTCAATTACTATTGCATGGTTGTCTTCATAGATAATATAACAGTTTGTTTCAAGTAACCCAACTGTCAGTTTTGTGATTTTAAACATAGTATTATGTTGATTTAGGAAAAACTATCTCTTTTATTTTATTCTTTATTTCTTCGTAAAGGGGGGGATTTTGTTTTAAAAATTGCGATGCATTTTCTTTACCTTGCCCAAGTCTTTTATCCTTGTATAAAAACCAAGTGCCTGTTTTCTCAATAAGGTTATGATGAACTCCCATCTCTAATAAGGAACCCTCTTTATTTATCCCTTCTCCATAAATCATATCAAACTCAGCAATTCTGAATGGAGGCGCTACCTTATTCTTTGCTACTTTTACTTTAACTCTGTTACCTATTATCTCATCACCTTTCTTTATAGAAGCAATCTTTCGTATATCAAGTCTTATTGAAGAATAAAACTTTAATGCCCTTCCACCAGGTGTGGTTTCAGGGTTACCAAACATTACACCTATCTTTTCTCTTATCTGATTAATAAATACCACAGATGTTTTTGACTTTGAGATTGTTCCAGTAAGTTTTCTTAATGCCTGAGACATAAGCCTTGCTTGAAGTCCCATCTGGGCATCTCCCATATCTCCTTCAATTTCCGCCTTTGGAACTAATGCAGCAACACTATCAATAACAACAATATCCACAGCTCCACTTCTTACAAGGGTCTCAACAATCTCTAATGCTTGTTCACCATTATCAGGTTGAGAGATTAAAAGATTCTCTATGTCTACTCCAATTTTTTTTGCATAAATTGGGTCCATTCCATGTTCAGCATCTATAAATGCAGCAACTCCACCTTGTCTTTGAGCATTTGCTATTATCTCTAAAGAAAGGGTGGTTTTTCCTCCTCCCTCAGGACCAAATATTTCTATGATTCTTCCTCGAGGAATACCTCCTATTCCCATTGCTATATCAAGGCTCAAAGCACCTGTTGGTATTACTGGAATATTCTTGGGAAAGGCTTTCTGACCAAGCCTCATTATGGCTCCTTGTCCAAACTCCTTTGCAATTTGTGAAAGCGCAAGATTTAATGCCTTCTCTTTTTCTCCTTTTGCCATTGAATCCTCCTTTTCTTACTGTAGTATTTTGTACTTTCTATATCCTCAGCGGATTACAAAGGTTAAAAAATAATCAGGTTTATTATATGTAGTATGACATTTGTTACTAATCCTGCATAGATATCATCTAAAACTATACCAATCCCTCCTTGAATCTTCTCAATTTTGTTTACTGGAGGATTTTTTACTATATCAAAAACTCTAAAAAGAATAAACCCAATAATTATCAGAAGTAATCTCTTCGGTAATAAAAACATACAAAAAAGAAATCCACAAACTTCATCTAGAATAATATGATGGGGGTCTTTTTGTTTTGAAATTGTCTCAGCTTTATCACAAATCACAATGCTAAATACAGTAAAAACCAAAAGGAATATCCAATAGAAAATAGCATTCTCTGGCTTTATAAAAAGCACATAAATAATAAGACCCATCAATGTGCCTAAACTGCCAGGAGCTATGGGAGAGTAGCCTAAATAGAAAACCGTTGCTAAAAGGTTTATTATTTTATTCATTAAGGGTTTGTTTTATTAAAGTAAAATTTTTAGTAAAGTAATCTATGCCTGAAAAAACTGTAATGACCGTCACAAATAATACTAAAAAGTAAGTAAACTGAGTAAATAAAAATGACGGTAATTCAAAAAACTGAGATAGAATCAAAATTAAAAATATTAATGTAATTGAAAAAACCTGTATAGTATTCTTTAATTTACCAAATGGACTTGCTTGTATAACTTTTTTCCTAAGTGCTGATATGCTTCTTAACCCTTCAATTAAAAACTCTCTTATTATTATTAAAGAGACCATCCATAATGGCACATTTATTTCACTTAATGAAGAAAAATAAACGAAAGCAATAATTGCAAGTATTTTATCTGCTAATGGGTCTATTACCTTACCAAAATCTGTTACTTGTGAATAACGTCTTGCTAAAAATCCATCAAGAATATCGGTAAAGATTGATAAAAGAAAAATAAAAAAACACACAATTCTTATTATAAAGTGTGGAGTAATAAAAATGCTAAAAAATAAAAAGATTAGAAAGATTCTAAATATTGTTAATTTATTTGGAAGGTTCATTCTTTATCTCGGATTTTAATCTGATATTATTCTGGATAATATCTATAGTGCCTTGTGATTTTGATAATACAAGTTCTCTTATGGAGTTTTGTTTTGGTGGCAAAATGTTTATTTGTCTATCTCCAAGAAAAAGTTTTATTCTATGGAAATTCCCTATTCTTATTTTTAACTGTCTTTTTGCTTTAAATGTTTTATTTCTTTCATTTACAATTCCTCTAAACACAACCTTTCCATCACTAGTAATCCTTAACCATACAGGAGCTATAATCTTTGCTCTCACATAAATATCCTTAAATGAATAATGTGCCTTTAAAATCCTTGGTGCTTTAAGTTCTATAGAAGAAGCCTGAAATGTTAAATCTAAAATTTTAACTGAAAAAAGAATAAGCACACCTAAAACAATGTAGAGATATTTTTTATTATATCTGTTTTTAACTTTTTGCCTTCCTTTTTCTATTTCTTTTAGTTCTTCCTCTTTTTCTTTAGTATACTTTCTTTCAAATGCCTTTAATATTTCTTCTTCATTTAGTTCCAAATATCTTGCATAGTTGCGCAAAAAACCAAAAGCATATACCTCACCGGGAAACACATCAAAGTCTTCCTCCTCAATAGCCTTGAGGTATTTAATCCCAATCTTTGTGTCTTTGGATATCTTTTCAAAAGAAAGATTCTTTGCAATCCTATTTTTCTTAATATATTCTCCAATTAAATTATTCATATTCACCTCTTATAAGTGGAATAGTTCTTTACTAACCTTTTTATTCAACATAAATTCTCTGACATAGATAGTTTCTCTAAATAAATCAGTATTGATAGAAATCTTAATTGGTAAGTAGAACTGTTTTGAGATTAAAACAATAATATCAACCCCATCGTAAGAACTAAATTTCAATGAGACACCACCTTTTGTTTCATTCAAAACCTCTTTTTTCCATTCAGCAAGATTCTGAATTTTTTGAGGAAATAAAAAGAATCCCCATTTATAAAAGAATGACTCAATGAATTCATCCTTTGGATAAGAGGTAACCTTTTCATTCTTAATAGTATAGACCTCTTTCCCATTAAAGATGAGGGTTTCTTTTTCAGGACTAATATAGTCAATCCTAAAAAATTGAGGTGAAAGAAAGAAAAAATTACCTTTTATAATTTTTTCTTTATTCTCATCCTTTATTTGAATCTTCTGAACAAAATGACATCTTGCTGACTTTATACTTTTTTGTTTTTTAATAACTCTATTTAGAATTAAATCTATATTTTGTTTAGCCTTTGCAGGCAAAAAAGTTGTATAAAAAAACAAAAATAAAATAATAACCTTACTTAATCTCACTTAAATACTCGTTTATCTTGTCAATATAAATCTCTCTACCTTTTGAACCTTGAGAGGGACCAATTAATCCCTTTGTTTCCATTAGGCTCATCAGGTTTACCGCTTTTCCATCGCTTATATGCAATGCTCCTTTAAGTAAGGAAGCAGAAGCTTGTTTTCTTTCAATGATGAGTTGTAACGCAAGTTTTAAAAGTTCATCTGATTGTTGTTTGTCTTCTTTTGTTTCTTTTACAGCTATATCTTCTTCAAATAACTCTTCAGGTGTCTTAACTCTGATAAAATCTACAATTTTTTTTATCTCCTTTGATGTTACAAGGCTCCCTTGAAGACGAATTGGTTTTGCTGCTCCTGGAGCTAAATAAAGCATATCACCTTTTCCTAAAAGTGCTTCAGCACCATTCATATCAAGGATGGTTCTTGAATCAACCTTTGATACAACCTGAAACGCAATTCTTGCAGGAAGGTTTGCTTTGATTATACCAGTTAACACATCAACAGAGGGCCTTTGAGTTGAAATAATAAGATGAATGCCTACTGCTCTTGACATCTGGGCAAGTCTAATTATTGTCTGTTCGACCTTGTTTGAT
>CAYYAU010000058.1:0-2153 GCA_964469765.1 uncultured Clostridia bacterium
GCCGATGACCGGGATGATAATATATAAAACTACATTTAGAACTGCAGGAACACAAAGAATCGTTGCAATACATGGTTCCGATCCCGGGATTACAGGTATATCTAGCGACATTATTGTCTCTGCTGGAGACTATAATAGATTAGTGCTTATTGGCCCCGGTGAAAATTTATCACCAGGAACTTTGACCGAACCGGATGGAAAAACAGGTTCACTAATGGATTGGACAGTTGGAGACACATATACAATAACAGTAGCAGTGACAGATAAATATTGGAATCCTATAGAAAATCCACCATATCCTGAGATAAACTTTTCTTCAGATGGAAGTATAAATTTACCTATAGGAAACCAATTAATGAGTGGAGGAACCCAAGAGTTTAATGCAAAAGCAACAAAAACCGGTGTTCATACAATCACCGTTACAGATGGTTCAAAAACAACTTCAATCACAATAAATGTTGTTGCGGCAAATGTAGACCATTTTGAGGTAAATATCCAGAATCCAGATATAGACAAAAAAGCAGGTGAAAACTTCAATATAACTATCAATGCTTTAGATGCATATGGTAATCTCTCCACTCAATTTAATGGCTCAGCTGATTTGTTTGTATGGAAGGAAGCAGAAAGGTTTAAAACTATTACTTATTCACCCTCTACTATTAACTTTATAAATGGACAATGGTCAGGAGCATTTGCTGTGTATAAAGCAGAAAATGGTATTACTGTAGAATGTAGAGATATTCAAGCTCATACAGGTGTAAGTGGCCCTTTCAATATAATTCCAAAAGATTACAATGACCTTATATTGCTTCTCCCTGGACAGGCACAAACACCTGGTATTGCTCCGGGAAAAACATCATTTGTTAATACAGTTAATGCAGGGCAAAGAGTCTCTGCTATAGTATATGCTGTTGATGAATATTTCAATATAGTAAAAGCACAACCAACTGTTGAATTAGAAACAGATGGAGAAGCTTCTATTACAAACACACCTATAATGCTGGATAGTCAAGGAAAAGGAGAGTTTGGAATTTTCTTCTACGAAGCAAAGAATCAGATAGTTACTGCAACTGATGTAAATAATAGTTTAAAAAAAGACAGCTCTACTATCCATGTTGCACCTCATCTGGATGGATATACAAAACTTCAGATTATTACTCCTGGAGAGCATCCTGCACCAGGAGGTAATGAACCAGATGGGAAAACAGGAGACCCAGAACCACAAACTGCTGGTATCTCGTTTGATATAGAGATAAGAGCGACTGACGCTTACTGGAATTTGGACGATAACTTTACAGGAGGACAGGTTCATCTTACTGCAGAGAAAGAAGATGCGTCTGGTGGAAGGTATGAAATTGAAATAGGTAATTACAGGGATATGCAGTTTGAAAATGGAATAGCTATATTTGAGAATATATATCTAACAGATGTCGGTTTAATTCATCTTACTGTAACAGATGAAGCTAGTTTAAATAAAACTCCACAGGAGGTCTCTATAAATGTTCAACAAGGATGCTATTACCGAGTTACAACCCCAAAACAAGTAACAGCTGGAAAAGATTTTACCATAAAAGTAGAGCTCATTGACCCTTTAACAGACCACCCTGAGCCTAATGCTAACAACTTCCCATTCTCAATGGAAGCAGTAGGAGAAAGTTATACACCTGTAGAAGGAATATTAAATATCCAAAATTATACTCTAAATGGAGGAGTGGCAACAATCTCTAATCAACGTTATCTCTATGTAGAAAAGATTCGTATTAAGGTATCTGATAGTTTAAAAAGAATAGTATATAGCGATGTTATAGATGTAAAACCTTCTGGTCTATATTACTCTGTTTCTGCTCCGGATCCAGTAAAAGCTGGTTATGGAACATATAACACATTTCCAGTCACTATTCAGCTGCGGGATACAGGAACTGGGCATATTGTAAAAACAATGGACAGTGACGTAAATCCCCTTATACTTTCTTATTATAATGCAACTAGCGGCACTGAAGTTACGGGCGAACATGGAACAACCAAGGCTGCTTTATCTAATGGTGAGACCGTCGTCAATACAAGCTATACAAAGGCAGAGCATATTTATATAAAGGTAGAGGATTCTCAAGGTAACACAGGACAGACAACCTCATTTCAAGTAATACCTGATG
>CAYYAU010000058.1:2253-7069 GCA_964469765.1 uncultured Clostridia bacterium
GAGGATTCTCAAGGTAACACAGGACAGACAACCTCATTTCAAGTAATACCTGATGAATATAAGAAGTTACAGATTATATGTCCAGGAGAAACTACTCAAGAAGGAATAATAAGTGATACCGGAAAAATTGGTACACCTGAAGATAAGGACTCCCAAGAGGAGTTTCTTGTAACAGTAAGAACAGTTGACCAGTACTGGAATCTTGTAGAGTTTGATGGAGGGAAGGTAAACTTAACAGTTAATACCGGCTCACTGGAAATAATAAATTGTTCAAGTGAAGACCGTAAATTTCAAAATGGAGAGATTACCTTCCGCATTTGGTTATGTAATCCAGGACCTGATGCACAAACACCAATTACATTAACTGCCTCTGATTTAGATAACCCAAGAAAACCTTCTCAATCCTCTGTTATTAATGTAAGCGGAACAGTATATGAAATCTCTGTTCCAGAAACCATAACTGCTGGAAATCTATTCCCTATAACTATTACTCTTAAAAACCTTCATACAGGCACACCTGCTAATGTATCGAACCAAGTATACCTTACTGCTTTAACACCGAGCCACACACCAAATACAAGAGGAACTTTGAATATTGGAAGTATTAATCTACTTTCCAATGGAATATGGCACGGCACACTACAGTATGATTATACTGAGGATATCATTATAAAAGTCAATGATGATTACGGAAGGGTAACTTATAGTGATGTTATTACTGTAAGAGCTGAAGAATCAAAACTGTATTACAGAGCCTCTCTCTCTCAGAATCCACTTATTGCTGGTGAACCATTTAGTATAGATGTAGAGCTTTATGATGGAAATACAGATCACCTTGTGACAAATGATATTAGAACGGTAAAGGCTATTGTTTACCCATCAAAAAGTGGCTCAGAACCGGGTTATGATGATGCGCCATTAAAAACAATGGGATATATAATGAATGGAAAAACAACCTTGGTTTTTTCTGGCTATTCAAAACTTGAAACAATAAATATTAAGCTTTGGGATGAGAATGAAAAATTTGAACCTAAGTATTTTGAAAATATAAATATCAATCCAGGACCACCTAATAACCTTACTATTGAATGTAAAGATTCTTTAGAAGCAGGAGAAACAGGGACCATTACTATAACAGTGTTTGACAAATGTAAAAATCCTATCCCAGATGAAAATGTCTTTGTGTCAATACTGAAAGGAAATGCATCAATAAGCTCAAATATACTCAAAACAGATCAGAATGGGCAATCTGAAGTTTCCTTAACACCTTATAAGAAACTAAAAGCAACAAGTAACATCTTTGTTCAAGTAAAAGCTGGTAATGTAACAAGACAAAAAGGTATTGTTGTGTACGGAATCCCTGATACCAAGATAGATATGAAAGCAGGTCTACATATTGAAAAAGATAACTGCATATATGCTAAACCTGATACCCTTATATCTTTAGATTTAACTGAAAAGTGTAAGATTAACGGAGATGTGGTTATTTATTATAGAATTGATAATGGAGAAGAAAAAATTTATACAGGCCCATTTAACATATCGGAGGTTGGTAAACACACTGTTGAGTATTACGCAAAGGTCACCTCTAAAACAACAGAGATTACTCACATTGAAGATATTAAAAGGAGTAAAGTGATATATATAAGTGCTACAGAGAAGGGTAAAATTGTAAATTATCCAAATCCGTTTGGGTCTCCAGATAGAACTTCTACCTTTATTGAATATACTTTGAAGCAACCTTCAAATGTAACAATTACAATTTATAATCTTTTAGGTGAAACTGTATGGCAAAAGGAGTTTATGGCTGGCGAGAATGGAGGGAAAACAGAGTTAAACACTATTGAATGGGACGGAAAGAATAATAATGGAAAGACTGTAGGAAATGGTGGGTATATATGTAGAGTATGGATTGAAAATGAGAAGAGAGCTCTTTATAGAAAAATCGCTATTGTTAAATAAACAACGCGGATTAACCGTTGATAGCAACGCGGATAAACGCGGAAATTAGGAGGAGAAAAATGAAAAACTTTAAAAGATTATTAATAAACTTAACCTTTATAATTGTAATGTGTTGGGGATTTGCCTATGCTAAAGACTATTATGGTCTGCCTAATGATTACCTACGTTATGGTGTAGGAAGCCGTGCATTATCAATGGGAGGAGCATTTGTTGGTTTAGCAGATGATGCAACTGCATCTTACTGGAATCCCGCAGGACTTACACAGATAGATGAATTTCAGTTTTTTTCTATGTACGCTCCCTACTTTCTTGATACAAGCTTTAATTATATTTCCTATGTTCATCCATTAGGAGAAAACTTAAGATTGGCTTTATCTGATGTATTATTATATTCTGGAGGATATGAAACAAGAAGTCCAGGTAATATTGTAGAAAAAGCAAATGAGACTGTTTTTTTTAATACAGCTATATTTTCTTGTGGTTATAGATTTCAGAATATAGAAGGACGGCTTGAGTTCTTAAACAACCTTTCTTTAGGAATTAATCTTAAGTTTGTTCAAGAAAATGTGGTTGGTCATTCAGGAAATTCTCAAGGAATTGACATAGCGATGCTGTACCATTTAATATCTCCACTTAGTATTGGTATTGCTGTTGATAATATACTTCAACCAAAGGTTAAATTGATTGCAAAAGAAAATGAATATAAAACAAACATAAAGGCGGGGTTTTCAATCAATGCACTCAACAGAAGGTTACTATTCAACCTTGACATTAATAAACTTATGGATGAAAACTTATACTTTGCAACAGGTATTGAATGCACATTATGGAATCAGTTAAGTATTCGGGTAGGATTAAACCATCTACAGAATTTTACATTCGGGTTAGGATTTAAAAACAAAAAGTTTATTCCATTAGGGATTGATTATTCATATAATGCACATGAGTTAGGGGAACTACATAAATTTGGCATTACATTACACTGGGGGAATATATATAAATCAAAATTGAAACCTATATCAAACAAACATAACAGAGCATTTGCTCTACAGGGTCTTCGTAATAAAATAATGTTTAAAACAAATACACCTCCTTTTAAGGTAAAAAAATGGGAAATTAAAATCTTTGACCAAGAGAACCAATTAACAAAAACCCTAAAAGGGGAAACAACTCCTCCTTCGGTAGTCTACTGGGATGTGTGTGACAATAATGGTAGCCCAATCAAACCAGGACAGTATAATTATTGCTTTACTATTGTGTATAAAAATGATAAAATATGGAAAGATATGGGTACCATTAATATTGAATTTCCTCATCATGAGATAAAAGAGAAAGAAGAAATTGACATCAAAATTAATGGCAATACTAAGGAGGAGTAAGAAATAATGAAGAAATATATTTTATGGAGTGTATCGTTTCTCCTTGTGTTATGTATTATAAATCTCTCTGCTGATTATGAAGATGCTATTTATGAATACCAACTTGCAAGTAAAACCTACCGAACAGGAAACAAAGACGCTGCAATTAGTAAATACCGTTCATTCCTTCAGAGGTTTTCTAATCATCCAAAAGCATCAAGTGCCCAGTTTATGATTGGACAATGCTTTTTTGATCAAAAGAAATTCGCAAAAGCATCATCGGAATTCCGTAAAGTAATAAAACAACATAGTAAAGATAGGTATCTCTATTTAAGCAGTTTATATAGATTAGGAGAATGCCATTTTAATTTAGGTAAATATTTAAAAGCTATTGATTACTTTGAGAAAGTAAAACAAGGGGGAATGAAAATTCTAAGAGCAGAGGCTCTTTATGGAATCGCTATATCAAAACTTGCTATTGGGGAAAAGAAGCAAGCAAAGGACTTACTATTAGAACTACTTCAGTATTACCCTGGTTATCAGAAAAGAGAAAAGGTCATTCTTCCATTGGCTCTTATCTTGTTAGAAAAAAAAGAAATAAAATCTGCTCTAAAATTCTTAAACACTATTCCTGAAAATTTGGGTGTAAAGTATTATACAGGTGTTGCTTACAGAAAAATGAACAAAAGTATTAAGGCTAACATATTGTTTAAAGAAATTGTAGAACAGCATCCCAATTCAATCTGGACAGATAAAGCATTGTGTCAAATGGGAGAATCATTTTATCAAGCCGAACAGTTTTCGTTATCTTCAGAGATTTTTGAAAAACTGCTTTCAAACTACTCTGAAAGTGAATTAAGACCAGAGGCTCTTTTCAGATTAGGATGTGCTGATTTTCAGAACCAAAAATATACAAAGGCAGGACAAAGATTTAAAGAACTGATTGAAAACTATCCTGAAAGTCCTCTATGTAGTGCAAGTAAATATTTACTTGCAGAAGGAGCGTTAAGACAAAAAGATATAGCTAAAGCTGTAAAACTTTTTGCTGATGTATTAGATATTAGTAATCTCGCTATGTTTGCAAGTTTTAAAATTGTATGGTTATATGCATATGCTGGTAATCTTGATTTAGCTATTGCTCAAGCAAAGCAGTTTCTTAAAAGGTACACATGGGGAGAATTATCAGCTAAAGTTTATCTTGTAAAAGCATTTTGTTTGCAAAAGATAAAGAAGTACGATGAAGCAATCAAAGATTATCAAATGATACTTGATCGTTTTCCTCGTTCTATATTTTTTGAAAAGGCCTTATACCTTAAAGCTCTTACATACTATGAAGCAAAACAGTTTCCTCAGCTGATTACAAACATCTATCAACTGTTAAAAGACCTTCCTGCAAGCCCAACTACTTATAGAGCAAAAACATACTTTTGGATTGCAGAAGCATACTATGCACTTAAAAAATACGTTGTCCTTCCAGAAGTTATATTGTAAAATTA
>CAYYAU010000059.1:0-7050 GCA_964469765.1 uncultured Clostridia bacterium
TCATCACAAATTATCTAAGCCCTATCGCAAAATCAATAAACAAACCTTTATAATAATCAAAAGTGTGTATATCTTCTTTATTGACCTCTATAAATAAAATATAGCTATCTTACTGAAAAGATTAACTCCTTCTATATTTTCCTGTTAAGAGCGCTTCTTCAACAATACTACCCTGCATAGCCTTTTCTACTTCTTTTTTACTTGCGCCTTCTTTTAAATCTAACCTCTTTTTTAAAGCATATAATTTAAACCTATAATTATGTGTTCCCGATGGCGGGCAAGGGCCTCCATACCCTTTTTTCCCAAAATCTGTTCTTCCCTGGACCCCTTGAGGTTCTTTTCCTTCCTCAATTTTGGTTGTATCCTTAGGGATATTCCATACAACCCAATGAGTAAATGTTCCAACAGGTGCATCAGGGTCATCCATCACTAAAGCAATGGTCTCGGTTTCTGAAGGGACATCACTAATCTCTAAAGGAGGAGAAATATCCTCTCCATCACAAGTATACTTAGAGGGAATATTACCTCCATCATTAAAAACAGGACTTGTCAGTTTCATAAATCCCTCCTTTAAATTGTATAAATATTGTCAAAAATCTTTGTTTTATCCTGAACCTATATTCCTAAGGTTTTTGTTTAGTTTTATCATCCTCTTTTAAAGAAAAATCTTTTCTTTTATAATTACAATATTTTTATTTTATAAGACAATTGAAGTAATACTTTCCAATCCCAAGAATCATAGAAATGAACCACCTGGCTTGGCTCAGATGCCCTTAATCCTGCTCTATAGTTTTCATCACCAACACCTACTGAAACCCCTAACCGAGCCTTCATCAGTTTCCTATTATACTGTGCTCCAAGAATTAAATCAATAGTTGAACCATCAGAGTTTGCAACTTCTTCTTCTGAGAATCCAACTGGTTTATACTTACTTTTATTAAACATCTGGGCTATTGCTTCTCCAATAATTGAAAAATCTCCCAACGGTACTTCAGCTGCAGCACGAACAAATATGGGGTCAGCTGGGTTGTACTCATTTTCTGCCTCATCCTTGTATTTCATTTTCATAAGATATCCAACATTAATTGATGTTTTAACAGGTAATACCTTTTGTGTAAATATCACCATAGCTCCTACATTTGTTCCTTCACCTAGTGTCTTGTCAACATCTGCTGTTGGAGCCTGAGCATTTACTGCTACTGCTAAACCGCCAATCACATTGTACTTTATATAACCACGGACCTGACCAAGGCCTTTATCATCGGTTTTAAGGTCTAAATTCTTATCTTCCAATTGCCACATTCTGTAGGGCACACTTACTCCAACCTCTAACATCCTAAGAAGACCAAACCTTGAAAATAAAGAGATTCTCGTAAGTGTCTGAACCCTATCACACGTTGCAGTACCTTCTTGCTTCCAAGTATCCTGAGCATAGGAACTTTTTACTCCAACTTCAAAACCAAGTAATCCTAACCCATGTGCTTCTTGGGTTACAAAAGGTTCGCTAAACAAAGGACCTACCAAAAACAACAATCCAGCAATTAAATACAATTTCTTCACCACTTTTCACCTCCTTTTTGATAGAGGGTTTTCTCCTTTTCAACAAAGCCTCAAGGATTTATTAATACAACTGATTTTAACAAATTTTTATTACACTTTCAACTTTCTTTTTTATTGACAATAAATCAGATTTTATCTAAAATCAACCTACATATAATAATGAAGATATTTATAAAAAAAGTAATAATTATATACTTATTATTCTCAATGGGATGCAGTGAAAAAACAGTGCGAAGACTCACTATATTTCATGCAGGAAGCCTATCTAAGCCTTTAGAAAAAGTTGAAAAGGAGTTTGAGAAGGAATATTCAATTGATGTAGTAAGAGAAGCATCGGGTTCACAGAGATGCGCAAGAAAAATTACAGAACTTAAAAAACCCTGTGATATAATGATGTCTTCTGATTATAATATTATTGATGAGTTACTTATTCCAGAATATGCTGATTTCAATATCCTCTTTGCTTCTAATCAAATGGTGCTTGCTTATACGGAAAAAAGTAAATATGCTGATGATATAAATTCAAACAACTGGTATAAAATTCTTGTAAGAAAAGATGTAATCTGGGGACATTCAGACCCTAATATAGACCCTTGTGGATATAGAGCGCTAATGGTTATAAAGTTAGCTGAGATTTTTTATAAACAACCAGGATTATATAAGAAATTGATTAATAATAGAGCTATTGGAAACATAAGGCCAAAATCAATTGAACTTGTTTCACTTCTTCAGACCTCAAATATGGATTATGCGTGGGAATACAGGTCTGTTGCAGTTCAATATGGACTTAAGTTTATTGAACTGCCAGAAAAAATTAATTTAAGTAATCCAAAGTATGAAGGTTTCTATAAAAAAGTATCTGTGAAGCTCTCCAGAAAAAGTCTCAAAGGAGAAAAAACCATAGAAGGGAAGTCTATAACATATGGTTTAACACTAATTAAAAATGCACCTAATGAGAAAGAAGCATTATTATTCTTGCAGTATTTCCTAAATCCTAAAAAAGGATTAAAAATTTTAGAAAAGATGGGACAAAAACCATATATTCCAGCTTTACTGAAATCAGAAAATATGCTGAATAAAATACCCAATCAACTGAAGACTTTTGTTAAACTCAAGAAATCATAGTTAATATGAAATTAAAAGAGTCATTTTTATGGGTTTCAATAATTGCAACATTTCTTATCTTATTTTTTATTCTTGTGCCTGTGTTGAATCTTCTTACATCTTCTTCTTTTAAAACTATTAAAATAACCATTACTCAAAAAGAAGTGATTAAAGCACTGTGGCTTAGTATTTATACATCTGGTTTTGCAGGTTTGATATCACTTCTTTTTGGAACACCCTTTGCATACCTTTTAGCACGAAAAAACTTCTTTGGTAAAAGATTTATAGAAAGCATAGTGGATATACCCATTGTTATTCCTCATCCAGTTGTTGGCATTGCAATTCTTGGAGTAGTAGGAAAAAACCATATAATAGGAAAAGTACTTTATACTTTGGGAATACGGATTATGGGTAGTGTAACTGGGATTATAACGGTTCTTGTATTTGTAGGAATTCCCTTTTATATAAATGCTTGCAGGAATGCCTTTGAAAACATTTCTCCCAGAATAGAAAATGTATCGCGGAGTTTAGGTGCTTCTTTATGGGAAACACTTTTATATATAACATTCCCTTTAGCATCAAGAGGAATGCTTGTTGGGTTTATTATGTGTATGGCAAGAGCAATAAGTGAGTTTGGAGCTGTTGTGGTACTTGCATATCATCCTATGATTGCTCCTGTTTTGATATATGATAAGTTTGAAACATCCGGATTAAATTCCTCTCAACCAATAGCAGTATTATTGATTCTTATTTGTCTTGTTTTATTCTTAGGGTTAAGAACAATTCCACATAAAAAATGATTACAGTAAAAAACCTTTCACTCCACATTGGAGGATTTTCCTTAAGGAATATTGAATTTAAAATAAATAAAGGGGAATTTTTCGTTATTCTTGGACCAACAGGCGCAGGGAAGACTCTTCTTTTAGAGGCAATTGCCGGTCTTGTGCCAGTGACAAATGGCAGAATCATTTTTGAAGATAAAGATATAACATTTCTTCCACCAGAAAAAAGAAACATTGCTCTTGTTTATCAAGATTATGCATTGTTTCCTCACTTTTCAGTAAAGGATAACATCCTTTATGGAACAAGATTTCATCACAATCCACAAAAAAATTATCACAGACAGTTTAGCTGGATTATAAATTCTCTTAGGCTTACCTCAATACTTCATCGTTTTCCAGATAAACTAAGTGGAGGAGAAAAACAGAGAGTTAGTTTAGCGCGAGCATTAATGGTGGACCCAAAAGTTTTGCTTTTAGATGAGCCATTAAATGCTTTAGATGTTGAGTTTAAAACTGAAGTAAGAAAAGAGTTAAGACTACTCCATCGTTCATTAAAAAAAACATTTTTAATGGTAACACATAATTTTGAGGATGTTTTATACCTTGCTGATAGGGTAGGGATTATAAATAAGGGAGAGATTGTTCAAATAGGAACACCTGATGAAATATTTCAACAACCAAAAAATCCTTTTATAGCAAAGTTTTTAGAGACTAAAAACCTTTTTTTAGCAGAGTTTACTGGGACAAAGGCAAAGATAGGAAATCTTATAATTGAAATTGGAAAACAAATGGCAGAAAGGAAAGGATACATTATCATAAGACCTGAAAGTATTGTATTAAGTAAAAAGATATTCCCATCAAGTATGAGAAACTGTATATTTGGTAGTGTTGTTGATATCTCACATATAAAACCCTTTATTTATGAGGTTAAAGTAAAAGCAGAAGATACTATTTTTTCTTCAGTAATAACGAAAGCCTCATTGGATAAGCTCCAAATCAAACATCACCAAAATGTCTTTGTATGTTTTAAGGCAACATCTATTCATGCATTTATTTGATACTTTCTTAATCTATCCAAAAGAGTAGATATGAAAAAAATAGGTCCCTTTTTATTTGGGATTTTAGTATCCCTTTCAAATATAGGGTTTTCTCAAATTGATTTAGGCACAGTGATAATAACAGGAACAAGAATTCCAGTAAGTTTCTCTAAAGCAACAAGAGATGTAACGATTATTGATAGAGAAAGTATTAAAAATGCTCCAGTAAGTTCTATTGCTGAATTACTTGACTTTGTATTAGGTGTGGATACTCAAGAAAGACAAAAATGGGCGGTTCAATCAGATATTACAATAAGAGGTGCAACCTTCCAACAAACACTTATTCTGATAGATGGAGTAAGGCTTAATGACCCTCAAACAGCCCATCATAATATGGACATCCCCATAACTCTAAATGATATAGAAAGAATTGAAGTACTTCGCGGCCATAGTTCCTCGGTTTATGGACCAGATGCCTTTGGGGGAGTGATAAATATTATTACAAGAGAACCGAAAGATAAAAAGATACATACTGAACTAATCTATGGAGAAAATAACACATGGACAGGCGGAGTAAGCATAAGTAAAAAATGGAAAAAGTTTGGGCAACTCCTTTCTATAGAAAAGAAAAAATCCGATGGGTTTAGAGATGGCACTGACTTTGACACTCTTAATTTCACAGGTAAATCATATCTAAAAACCTCTTTGGCAGATTTCAGTCTTTTTTTAGGGTTGAATAATAAGGATTTTGGTGCTTACCATTTTTATAGCAGTTTAACTGAAAACGAAAGGGAAAAGACAGAAACAAAATTTATAAATCTTAACTCAAACATACCTCTTACTGATTTGGTTTCCATTGAACCAAAAATATATTTCCGTCAACATAACGACAGGTTTGAATATATATATAGTGAGAATTCTTATCAGAATACTCACACCACATACCAAGGAGGTGTTGATATTCAGACTCTAATCAACCTCTTAAACCATAGGATGCTTATTTTAGGTGGAGAGTTTATCTACGAAATGGTTGAATCATCCAATATGGGAAACCATAACCAAAATAGAGTTGCTTTTTATTTTGAATATAAAACCTCTCTATTTAAACATAGCTCAGTTGAGTTAGGTTTGCATAGTGATTACCATTCTTTGTGGGGGTGGCAAGTGTCTCCTACAATGAGTATAGGATGTAAGGCTACTGAAAGGCTGAAGTTACATTCATCAGTCGGCTGGGCATTTCGCTCTCCATCATTTACAGAACTTTATTATGAAACTCCTGTTAATAAAGGCAATGCGTCCTTAAAACCCGAAAAAACACTTTCATATGAAATTGGTACTGACTATTTTCTAGACAGTATTTCCTTAGGAATGACTGTCTTTAGAAGAGAGGAAAGCAATCTTATTGACTGGATAAAGGAAAAAGAAACCGATACTCAATGGTTAGCAGAGAATATTGGTAAGGTGGATGTAAATGGAGTAGAAATAAATTCAAAAATAGAAATTAATCCTTTTCTATTTTCTATTAATTATACATTTATCAATTTTCGCACATATAAGGATTATATCTCAAAATATGCTCTTCGTCAGCCTGAACATCAATGTTCTTTTCATGCCGCAGTTTCCATTGGAGAGATTACAACAAACCTCCAATGTGTTTATAAAAAAAGGACTAATGAAGAAGGATATTTTTTACTTAATAGTAGTCTCCTAAAAAAATTTGGGAATATAGAAATTTTCTTTAAAGGAACAAATCTGCTAAATACATCCTACGAAGAAGTAAAAGCAGTACCCACTGCTGGCAGATGGTTATGGGGTGGAGTAAGGTTTCAGATATAACTTCTGTAAATTCATATTGATATAGCCTTTCAGAAATGTATAATTAAATTCTAAACTGATAAAGCAGTAGACTATAATGGCAAGATGATGAATCGGTACCCTACAGAATTACAGTGAGAAAAGACAATAAATCAATATGCCACAGAAATAAAGAAGGGTTTTCTTTTTGCTGATAGGCTTAACATAGAACTTTTACAAAAATTTAACTAAAATTTAACCCAAAATTGAGTTTGATATGTTATAGTTAAGTAGGAACGAAGGCTGATGAAAGTTTAATTCTGAAAATTTGATAAATGATTATTAAAAATTGGAGGGATAAGATATGAAAAAATTATTTTTAATATTTTTAGTAATAGTGATGGTTATTTCTGCTAAATGTTATTTACTTTCAGGAGAAAAACCAACAGCATTGTTTCTTGTTGATACAGTGCCAGGAACACGACTTTACTCAATGGGTAGAATTTTCTCAAGCGTCAGTTTTGAAGATGCATTTTACAATCCGTGGGCGCTTGGTTGGGCAGTGAATTCAGGTTTTTCATTTTCTCAGTGGAAAGGTGTTGTTGAAGGCTCAAAATACAACTTTGCTGGGGTGATATTACCATATTCAAAACTTGGCAGATTTAGTTTCAGTTATCTCAATTACAATACAGGTAAAGAGACCATAGAAGAGCTTAATGGCACAACAAGAAGTATTAATCTTGAGAATGATATATTAATCAGTATTGGTTATG
>CAYYAU010000060.1:0-7010 GCA_964469765.1 uncultured Clostridia bacterium
TTTTCCGTTAAAAAATCCATACAGTTTGAGAAAAAATTTATTCTTCCTTCTCTTTATCTTTCTATCCAATTCTTATATCTTTTTATTCCATTATATATTGCCATTGCTATTCTCTTCTGGAACCAGCTTTTCTTTAATTTTCTTTCCTCCTCTGGATTTGTTATAAATCCTGCTTCAACAAGTACAGCAGGCATCTTTGCACCACGTAAAACATAAAATCCTGCCTCTTTTATCCCTCTATTCTCCATTTTTTTAAGAAAGGGGTCTTTTTTCACTTCTTCGGAAATAAATGAACATAACTCACTAGATTCATTCATATATTCATTTAGTGTTAAAGACCACAAAATTGCAGAAAGTTCGTTATTTATCTCTTCTTTTGTCTTTTCATATTTTAAGGCTTCATTTTCTTTATTCGCTACAATCTGTGCTTCTCTATCAGATACTTCATCGGAAAGAAAGTATACCTCAAACCCGTGTTTGACTGGTTTTAAAGAAGCATTGATATGAATACTTACAAATAAATCTGCTCTGTATTTATTAGCAATTCTTGTTCTCTCTCTCAAAGGGATAAATATATCCTTATTCCGGGTAAGAATAACCTCTAAATTTAAGTGCTCTTTAAGAAAATAAGCCAGTTTCTTACTAATCGCTAATGTTATATCTTTCTCTTTTGTTCCTCTTCTACCCACTGCACCGGGGTCTTTTCCACCATGTCCGGGGTCAATAACAACGGTCTTTATTTTAATTTTGGGTTCCTTTGTCAAAGGAGGTATATACTCTTTAATCTTGCTTACAGAAGGTTTTGGAACCCGTTTCCTTTCTTTTTTATTTATATCTACAATTATCCTTTCAGGAAAAACCAATCTGAATATTCTGTGGTTTGTTGCCCCTTTATCCAAATAAAACTTAAATGTTATTGTCTCATTAGAAGAAACAGCAGTAATTTTTTTAATGGCACCATCGTTTATTATTAGAGGAAACTTTTTTAAATTAGCTTTTGCTGATAAAAGTTCTAAAATGATAATATCGCCGGTTCTTTTCAAGTGATAAACTAACCGATGTGTGCTCTCAACGACAACTCTTGAATAGTCAGAATAGGAATAACTCCTAATAGAAGTGATATTTATTCCTTTTATCGCAGTAATTGTTAGATTTGCATAGTCCCACGAAATCGGTATCCCTACTACATTAGAAAAGGCTTTTGTTATAATCAACTCTAAAGGAAGCCATAGTTTTCCTTCAGCAATAAAGGTTTTTTTCTTCAATAATCTTTTTATACCTTCAATTACAACAGCCTTTTCATTGATAAAAAGATATATATTTTTATTATTAATAGTTAATGTAACTCTCTTCTTATTCTTCTCAAATTTTAATCTGCCCCCAAATACATCAGCGATATCCTTAACTTTAATATATCCCATCCCTTCTTTTAAAAGTAAATCAATGCCTTCATATGTTTTTTGGGCAGTTACAATTTTTATCTTTTTTAATGTGTCAGAATATATTAAACTCCTGAAAATTAATAGAAAAAATATTAACAAAACGCTTTTTATCTTCATCTTTTCCTTCTATATTCACTGGAAACAGTCGTTCTTATTCCACCTCTGATATTAAATACTCCTTCAATACGAACCCATCTTGGTTTTGATGCCTTTATAAAATCGTAAAGTATCTTATTAACAGCGTGTTCGTGAAAAATACCTAAATTTCTGTATGCTGTTATATATTGTTTAAATGACTTTAATTCAACACACCATTTATCTGGAGTATATTCAATTTTTATTAAAGCAAAATCTGGAAGACCTGTTTTAGGACATATACATGTAAACTCTGGGATTTCTAAATTTACAGTATACTCTCTATCAGGATACTGATTCCTCCAAACCTCAATCTTGGGTAACTTTAATTTTCTTATTCCTTTTTGCAATCCTTCATACGATGAGTTTTTCTTCATTTATTTTATACCTAAAAACCTATGTATTTGAGGAATGATTCTTACATCAGAAAGAGATGCCTTTGCTATCGTATAAAAGGTAAAAAGTTTCTTTAAATCCATATTGTCTTTAGCAGTAACAGGTTGAATAATAAAAGGAATATCTTTATTAACTTCTTCTATAATCTCAACGGCTTTCTTAAAATCCTTCATTAAGGTGTTTTTAGTCACAACTGTCTTTACAAATATATTTTTTTTCCTTGCAATTTTAAGAAATTTTATATGGTCTTTAAAAAAATCTCTCTGCTCAGTTGAAGAAGGAAGTTTTATATCCATTGATATAAAATCAAAAAAGTTTATCAATGCTTTTAAAGAATTAAATAAAGTACCATTCGTTTCTAAATAAATCTTAAAATTCTTTTTTAATCTTGGGAATAGTTGGTTTAAATAATCTTTATATAAAAGTGGCTCTCCTCCTGTAAAAGAGATACTATGATGAGGACCGGATTTCTTTTCTAAAGTATGTATCCTTTTTATCAACTGATTAATACTAAGACTATACTTAACTATCTTTATTTTTTCATCACAAAAACTGCAATTTAAATTACACTGAGCAAATCTAACAAAAATTTGTCTTACTCCTAAAAAAATACCTTCTCCTTGAAATGAAGAAAAAACCTCCTTTATTGGAACTTTGTCTGTAATCATCTATGTTTTGTAAGTAATGGGTCTTTAATACCCGCCTCTTTAAACCCTTTCTTTCTTAGTAAACACGAATCACATTTTCTACAAGGTCTGCTTTTACCTTTGTAACATGACCATGTCAATTCAAAAGGAACACTTAACGATATTCCGACTTTCACTATTTTAGCTTTTGTGTAATAAAGAAATGGAACTTCTATTTTTATTTTATTTCCTCTTTTTGTACCTTTGGAAATAGCCTTACTAAATGCTTTAAAGAATTCAGGTCTACAATCAGGATAACCGGAAAAATCTATAGCATTAGCACCTATAAAAATTCTTGAAGCTCCAATTACCTCAGCAAAGGACACAGCAAAACTAATAAAAATAATGTTTCTCGCTGGCACATATGTTGCAGGAATGGACTTCTTCATTAACAGGATTGACCGATTTTCAGGAATAGAAACATTCTTATCAGTTAATGCGCTTCCTTTCCATGGAAAATCTATTTTTATAACCTTAAAAGAGCTATTTGTCTTCTCGGCAATCTTCTTGGCAGATAAAATCTCTTTTCTATGTTTCTGACCATAGTCAAATATAAGACACCAGCATTTATATCCTTTTTTTCTTGCCCAATACAATGTTGTTGTAGAGTCTAACCCACCAGATAATAATACAACCGCTTTTTTCATAGGAGCATACAAATTTATGGTTGTTTATATTCGGCACAGGATGTTTCAGTCTCCCATACAGAAACAGATTCTAATGTGATATCTTTATTCTTAATTAATGCTTTAATTTTTTTAAAGATATACTTAGCAATATTCTCGGAGGTTGGTTCATTTCTTTTAAAATAATCTAACTCATTAAGATAACTATGGTCAAGTTTATCTACCACTTTGTTTAATTTCTTTTTTAAAACTTTAAAATCCATAAGCATTCCATTCTTATTGAGGTTTTTACTATAAACAGAAACTTCAACTTTCCAGTTATGGCCATGAAGCCTTTCACATTTTCCTCTATAGTTTCTTAACTGATGAGCAGCATTAAAGTTTGAAATAATTCTTATTTTATACATCTTTTTATAATACTAATTAAAGATTTTTTATTATTGAGTTGATTTTACAAAAAAATTTACTCATTAGCAAGGGGAAAATAGAATAAGGAATGTTCATCTGTTATCTATTCCACTGTAACGCTTTTGGCGAGGTTTCTTGGTTTGTCAACATCGTATCCTTTTAGAACTGCTATGTAATAAGCAAAAAGTTGAAGTGGAACAGCAGTAATCAATGGAGAGTATATATTTTCTATTTCAGGTATGTAGATTATCTCTTTAGCATAACTTTTTATCTGTTTATTTCCTTTAGTTGCAACAACTATTATCTTTCCTTTTCGGGCTAATATCTCCTGAATATTGGAAACCATTTTCTCATATACAAAGGAATCATTCGCTATACAAACAACCGCTCTATACTCATCAATAAGTGCAATAGGTCCGTGTTTCATCTCACCGGCAGCATACCCTTCAGATGGAATATATGCAATTTCTTTCAGTTTCAATGCACCTTCCAAAGCAGTTGGAAAATTAATATTTCTACCTAAATAAAGAAATGCTCCGTAATGAAGATTTCTTTTTGCAATTTGTTTTATTACTTTAGCATATTGTAAAATCTCTTTTTGTTTGGCAGGGACCTTTTTTAGAGAAAATATAGCTTTTCTAATGTATGTTTTAGTTAACGTGTTTTTTAAATCAGCTAAATATAATCCTAAAAGATAAAGAATCATTATCTGAGCAGTATACGCTTTTGTTGAGGCTACACTTATCTCTGGTCCTGCATGAATATAAATATTAGAGTTTGACTCTCTTGTCAATGAAGAACCTAACACATTACATATAGAAATAACCTTTATATTGTTCTTCTTTGCCTCTCTTACTGCTGCTAATGTATCTGCAGTCTCTCCTGATTGACTAATGGCTATTACCAATGTTCTATTCTTTATTACAGGATTTCTATATCTAAATTCACTACCCAAATCTACCCACACAGGAATCTGTGTAAGTGATTCAATTATGTACTTACCAACTAAACCAGCATGATAAGCTGTCCCACATGCAACAATGACTATATTCTCAATATGTTTAGGTAAATTAATGTTTTCAAATTTAATTTCACGCTGTTGGGTTGTATAGTGAGACATAATCCTTGAAAGCACATCGGGCTGTTCATAAATCTCCTTCAACATAAAATGAGAAAATCCACTCTTTTGTGCTTCTTTTATACTATAGGGAACTCTAACTATATTTTTGTAAAGTTTATTTCCTTTTCTATCAAGTATCTTGACATCGTCTCTTGTAACAATTGCTACTTCATTATCATCTAAATAGACAACTCTTCTTGTATAATTTAAAACTGCAGAAACATCAGATGATATAAAATTCTCCTGCTTTCCTAAACCAATAGCTAAAGGTGAATCCTTTCTTACAGCTATAATCTTATCGGAGTGCTCTAAGCTTATTATACCCAAAGCATAAGAGCCTTTAATCTTTTCTATAGCTTTTCTTACAGCATCCTCTAAATTTCCCTTATAGAATTTACTAATCAGATGAGAAACCACTTCTGTATCTGTTTCAGACTTAAATCTACACCCGTCTTTTGCTAACGCTCTTTTTAATTCATTAAAATTCTCAATTATGCCATTATGAACAACAATAATCCTTTTTAGACAATCCATGTGAGGATGTGCATTTATTCTTGAAGGTTCTCCGTGAGTTGCCCAACGAGTATGTCCTAACCCTATATTCCCATCAGGATTTATTTTTCTAAGAAGATTTTCCAAATCACTAATTCTACCTTTACATTTCTCAATAAATAGTTTACCTCTATTAGTTGTGGCAATACCAGCAGAATCATATCCCCTGTACTCAAGTCTTTTAAGCCCCTCTAAAAGAATTGGTAAAGCTTTTTTATTTCCAATATACCCTATTATACCACACATTGAAATCTCACTTTCTCTACTCAAACTACATTAAATTATTTTTCTAGAAGATTCTTTGACAATCTTCTAGAAGGTTTAACTGGATAATCTCCATTAAAACAGGCCGTACAAAACTCATCTTTTGGTAACAACATTGCCTTAAGCATCCCCTCTAAACTTAAATACTTTAAACTATCTACTCCAATAAAATCTCTAATCCATTCTATTGTATGAGATGAAGCAATCAACTCCTTTTTAGTCGGAAAATCTATTCCATAGAAACACGGAAACCTTAAAGGTGGACAACTAACTCTCATATGGACTTCTTTAGCACCAGCTTCCCGTAATGTTCTTACTCTTATACGACTCGTTGTGCCTCTAACAATTGAGTCCTCTATAATAACAACTCGTTTATTCTTAAGCACATCTTTTATAGGGTTCAGTTTTACCTTCACCCTGAAATCTCTAATATGCTGAGATGGCTGAATAAATGTCCTGCCAATATAATGGTTTCTAATCATTCCTATCTCATAAGGAATTTTGGACTGCTCTGCAAACCCTATTGCTGCATAATTACCCGAATCTGGAATAGGCATCACTAAATCGCAATCCACAGGATGTTCTTTAGCAAGCTCTCTACCCAACCGTTTACGAGTAATATATACATTCTCTCCAAAAATGTTGCTATCTGGTCTGGCAAAGTAGATATATTCAAAGATACAGTTAGCATGTTTTTTCTTAGAAAAAGGTTTAACAGACTCAATCTTACCCTCGCTAATAAAAACAATCTCTCCAGGTTCAACATCCCTGATATATTCCGCCTGGATTAAATCCAAAGCACAGGTTTCACTTGCCAATACATATGCTCCATCAAACCTACCGAGACATAAGGGTCTGTACCCATAGGGATCCCTTGCACCAATCAGTAAGTCATTTATTATCAATATTATTGAATACGACCCTTCTAATTTAAATAGCGCTTGTATTACCCGGTCTTTTGGATTTTTCTCTTTACGTTGAACAATAAGATGAGTGATAATTTCAGAATCCATTGTGGTTTGAAAAATAGAACCATTCTTCTCCATACTATTCTTTAAAACAATAGCATTGGTTAGATTTCCATTATGTGCTATAGCAATATTTGATTTTTTATGACTAACAAGAAAGGGTTGAATATTCTTGGGGTGAGAAATACCTGTTGTTGAATACCGAATATGACCTATTGCTAAATTGCCCCGTAAAGACTTTATATTAATCTCATCAAAAACATCACCAACAAGGCCCATACCTTTATGATGATAAACATTTCTTCCATCATAGCTCACTATACCAGCACTTTCTTCTCCACGATGTTGCAGCGCATATAGCCCTAAATATGTAAGCCGTGATGCCTCTTTATGTCCAATAATTCCAAATATTC
>CAYYAU010000061.1:0-6948 GCA_964469765.1 uncultured Clostridia bacterium
AGAAAGGTGTACGATTCTATTAAGAAAGTAAAGTTTGAGGGTATGCATTATAGAAGAGATATTGGAGATAAAGGCATCAGAAAACATTAGACAGAAAACATTAGACAGAAAACAGGTTTATCTTGTCTGTGATTTCTGACATCTGATTAAGGAGGAGAGATGCTTGTAAGAGAAGTTTTATTTGGTATTTTTGGTGGATTAGGTCTTTTTATATATGGAATAAGGATAATGGGAGATGGTCTACATAAAGCAGCAGGGAATGAATTAAGAAGGATTTTAGGAGCTCTTACAAGAAGTCCTTTAAGGGGGGTGTTGGTTGGTGCAGGTGTTACTGCAATTATTCAATCAAGTTCTGCTACAACAGTGATGACTGTTGGATTTGTGAATGCAGGACTTATGACTTTACAACAGGCAATCGGAGTGGTTTTTGGTGCCAATATTGGCACAACAATTACTGCGCAACTCATAGCTTTTAAACTTACAGATTATGCATTACTATTTATTGGCATAGGGATGATTCTGCATTTCTTTGTAAAAAACACAACATTAAGACATTTTGGTCAGTTTATGTTGGGTTTTGGGATGTTATTTTTAGGATTAAATATAATGACATCTGTAGTAAAGCCATTTGGAAGTAGCGATACTATTAAGAATCTATTCATCAATTTTAGTAAAAATCCAATTTTAGGCATATTAACAGGTATGCTTATTACAATGACTCTTCAGTCAAGTAGTGTAACTGTTGGGCTTGTTTTAGCTTTAGCCTCGGTTGGTTTACTTGATTTAAAAGGAGCTATTCCATTAATATTGGGAGATAATATTGGGACATGCATTACGGCACTTTTGGCTTCTATTGGAACATCTGTTTCTGCAAGAAGAACAGCAATTGCCCATATTACATTTAACATTATGGGAACAATAATAGTTATTTTACTACTTCCTGTTTACACCAAACTTATTTTATTAACAGCAAAGGATATTGCGCGTCAATGTGCCAATGCCCATACCTTGTTTAATGTAATGAATACACTTTTATTTTTACCATTTACGCGTATCTTTGCACGATTTATAACCACCATTGTTCCCGGTGAAGAAATAGAAACAGACTATGAACCAAAGTATCTTGAAAAACATTTAGTCTATACTCCAGTATTAGCATTAAAAGCAGCAGTTCAGGAGAGTATAAGAACACTAAACATTACACAAAAAATGATAGATAACTCATACACAGGTTTTGTAAAGAATGATTCAGAGTTATTAGATAAAGTAGAAATACAAGAAGAGGCTGTTGATACTTTAAGACTTGCTATTACAGATTATTTAATGAAAGTAATGCAGCAGGACTTAAGTGCTGAAGAATCAAGGAAGATTCCTGGATTGCTCCATGTAATTAATGATATAGAGAGAATAGGTGATTTAGCTGAAAACTTAAGAGACCTTGCCAAAAGAAAGATTGAGAAGAAATTGCCTTTTACAAAAGACGCAATGGAAGAATTAAATCATATGTATAAGGAATTGTTAGACATGCTTGAGAATACTAAAAGGAGTTTAGAGACAAATGATATTGTGGATGCAGAGAAGGTGATAGAAAAAGAAGAGACAATGAATTCATTGCGAAATAAATTGAAACAAAATCATATTCGTCGACTTGAACAGGGAAGATGCAAAGTGCTTTCTGGAATAGTATTTATTGATTTTGTAAGTAATTTAGAAAAGATTGCTGACCACTTAACAAATATTGGACAGGCTGTGATGTATCCTTTGCAGTGGGAACATATAGAGAGATAAGGAAAAGATGAACAAAATTTTTCTTGAACTGAAAAGAATTTTTATACGCTTGAATTTTTCTTCTTCAGCAAAGCGTTCCATAAATGTGCCTTCGGCAGTATGGAACTTTGAAAGAGAAAGTGTCAGAAGAAAAATCTTCGCTAAAATTCTTTAATGTTCTTCGAAAAATTTATTCATCTTCAGAAGGAAAAGAAAGGCAAAGATACAACAGAAAGTATAAGATTATTTTGAGCTTCTAAAATTCTTAAATGTTTATCAAAAAAACGTTGTTCATCTTGAGAAAAGAAAAAAGATTGTTCTTCCAAATAAATAAATAGGAGAAGGAAAAGATGATAACATATAAAAAAGCAGGGGTGGATATTAATAAAGCAAATGAACTTGTGAGAAATCTAAAGAGATTTCTTCCTTCCATAGGTGGATTTTCAGGAAGTTTCCCAATCCCAAGAGGGTATAAAAACCCCTTGCTTTTAGCAACCACTGATGGTGTTGGAACAAAGTTAAAGATTGCTCAATTATGTAATAAACACGATACGGTTGGGATTGACCTTGTTGCAATGTGTGTAAATGATTTAATTACAAGTGGAGCAAAACCTCTCTTTTTTCTTGATTATTATTCTTGTGGAAAATTAGATATAGATATAGCCACAAATGTAATAAAAGGTGTAGCAAAGGGATGTAAAATTGCAGGATGCAGACTTATTGGAGGTGAGACTGCTGAGATGCCAGGGTTTTATTCTTACGGTGAGTATGATTTGGCAGGATTTGCTGTTGGGATTGTAGAAAGAGAAAATCTTATAAATGGAAAACATATCAAACCTAAAAATGTATTAATTGGTCTAGACTCTTCAGGATTACATAGTAATGGGTTTTCACTTGTAAGAAAGGTTTTATCTGAAACACAGATAAAGAAAATGAGAGATGTTTTACTTACTCCTACTAAAATCTATGTTAATGATATACTAACTCTTCTACAAAAAGTAAAAATAAAGGGCATTGCACATATCACAGGTGGTGGATTTTTTGATAATCTCATTAGAATTATTCCTGATGGTTTATGTGTTAAGATTAATAAGAAGGCATGGAATGTTCCTGATATTTTTAGATTTATTCAGAAAAAATCTAAAGTATCGGAAATGGAGATGTATAAAGTATTTAATATGGGAATTGGTATGGTGTTTGTTATTGATAAACATCAGGTACAAAAAGGATGGAGAGTAATTGGAGAAATTCTTAAAGGTAAAAGGGAGGTTACAATTGTCTAATACTTTAAATATAGGAGTACTAGTTTCAGGAGGAGGAACAAATCTTCAATCTATTATTGATGCTTGTGAGCAAGGATTTATCCCTGGTAAGGTTGTTGTGGTAATAAGCAATAAAAAAGAGGCATATGCTTTAGAGAGAGCAAAGAAACACAATATCCAAGCTATACATCTTAATCCCAAAGATTTTTCTTCAAGATATGAGTATTATGAGAAGATTTGCAATTGTCTTGAGAGAAAGAGTGTAAATTTAGTATGCTTAGCTGGGTTCTTACTTAAAGTTGAAAATCCATTATTAGAAAGGTTTAAGGGTTGTATTATGAATATTCATCCTGCTCTTTTACCTTGTTTTGGTGGAAAAGGGATGTATGGTCATTATGTCCATGAGGCTGTGTTAGAATCAGGAGCAAAGTTTTCTGGATGCACAGTGCACCTGGTAGATGAGAAGTACGACCACGGTCCTATTATTGTTCAAAGGATAGTACCTGTGGATGACAATGATACTCCAGAATCATTGGCTGAAAGAGTCTTGAAAGAAGAGCATAAAGCCTTTCCAGAAGCAATAAAACTATTTGCAGAAGGAAAGATAGAAGTTGTTGGGAGAAGAGTAATAAAGATTTAAAGAAAGCAGCCATTGGTTGCTGAAGGTGAGCCTTGCTAAAACCTGGAAGACGACCCTAAATTAGATGAGAGATAGGTTCGGGGTGTACCGAACTTTATTCTGGTTCACCCCAAATCTAAATGTCAGAATAAAAAATGGAATTATGCTTCAACGCATTAACGCATTCACACATCAACACTATTAAGCACACTTGTCCGCCGTTTGTGTAGCGGAGGCTGATCCACAGAAAGGGGGATATATGTCTAAGATTAAAAGGGCATTAATTAGTGTTTCTAACAAAGAAGGAGTGGTGGAGTTTGCAAAGGAACTTGAAAAGTTTGATGTGGAGATTCTATCAACAGGAGGGACAAAAAAAAAGTTGAAAGAGGCGGGAATAAAGGTTAAATCAGTATCTGAATATACCGGTTTTCCAGAGATGCTGGATGGAAGAGTAAAGACCCTTCATCCAAAGATTCATGCAGGGTTACTTGCTCAGAGAGATAATCCCGAGCATATTAAACAGATGAAAGAACATAACATTGAAAGTATAGATTTAGTTGTAATCAATCTTTATCCTTTTGAACAAACAATCAAAAAGCAAGATGTGACATTAGAAGAAGCAATAGAGAATATAGATATAGGTGGTCCTACAATGCTTCGTTCAGCGGCAAAAAACTATAAAGATGTAGTTGTGATTTGTAATCCTAAGTATTATTCAGTTGTTATTGAAGAGATAAAAAGGTATAATGGTCAGATTAGCGAAGAAACAAAAAGGCTTTTAGCTTATGAGGTGTTTACCCACACAAGTCATTATGATAGAATGATATCAGATTATTTAAAGAATAAGTTCAATATAAGGGCTTCTATTAACAGCAAACAGTTAATATTAGAAAAGATACAAGAGCTTCGTTATGGAGAAAATCCCCATCAGAAAGCCTCCTTTTATAGGCTTTCTGGGTTTTCTGGTGGAGTAAGTGGAGCCAAACAACTTCATGGCAAAGAACTTTCATTTAATAATATTCTTGATTTAGAAGCAGCTTATAGTATAGCATTGGAGTTTGAAGAACCGGTCAGCATCATTATCAAACATACAAATCCATGTGGAGTAGCAATTGGCAACAGTTTACTTGAAGCATACAGAAATGCACATATGACTGATCCTGTGAGTGCTTTTGGAAGTGTTGTTGGGTTTAATAAAGAGGTGGATAAGGAAGTAGCCCAACAGATAGTAAAGACCTTTGTAGAAGCGGTTATTGCCCCAATGTTTAAGGAAGAAGCATTAAATATATTAAAACAAAAGAAGAATATCCGGCTTATGCAAGCGGACTTCATCAAAAAACAAAAAGAGGATGACTATAAAACAGTTTCGGGAGGAGGTATTCTTATTCAGGATAAGAATGATGAGTTATATGCTGGAGAGTTAAAAACTGTAACGAAAAGAAAACCAACTGATGAAGAGATGGAAGCATTAAGGTTTGCATGGAAGGTGTGTAAACATGTAAAGTCTAATGCTATTGTATACACAACAAAAGATAGAACGATTGGAATTGGAGCTGGTCAGATGAGTAGAGTTGATGCAAGTGAGATTGCTGTGATGAAAGCAAATAAAAGTGGACTTTCTTTAAAAGGAACAGTATTGGCTTCAGATGCCTTCTTTCCATTTAGGGATGGAGTAGATGCAGCTGCGAACGCAGGCGCAACTGCTATAATCCAACCGGGCGGTTCTTTAAGAGATAAAGAGGTAATATCTGCTTGTGATGAACATAATATAGCAATGGTATTTACAGGGATTAGACATTTTCGGCATTGATTATTTATACAATTTAAGAGATTATTTATTTAGAATTAAAAAGGAAATGATATAATAAATATCAACAGGTAAGAAGAGATTTGAATATGATAGACATCCGGAGTAGATAGGTTAAATTTTTGATTTGGGTCAAAAGAACCCGAGAAGGAGAAGATATGATAAAACGTTATTCCCATCCTGAAATGAGAGGTATCTGGGATGAAAAAAATAGATTTGATAAGATGTTACAGATTGAGATACAGGTGTGTGAGGCGTGGTGTAAATTAGGCAGAATACCGAAGAGAGCTTTAAGTGAAATTAAGAAAAAAGCAAGGGTTGATTTAAAAAAGATTAATGATTTAGAGAAAAAGACTCAGCATGAGGTTGTTGCATTTATTAATTCAGTAAGTAGTTTTGTTGGAAAAAATGGTAAATATATTCATCTCGGTGTTACCTCTTCAGATATTTTGGATACAACATTGGCTTTACAACTTAAACAGGCGAGTGATATTATTATAAAAGACTTGGAGACCTTCTCTAAGGTAATTAAGAAAAAAGCAAATAGTTATAAATATACCTTAATGATAGGAAGAACACATGGTATTCATGCTGAGCCAATTACCCTTGGTTGGAAGTTTGCTCTTTGGTATACAGAGACTTTAAGAAATATTGAAAGAATAAAACAAGCAAAAGAGATTATTAGTGTAGGAAAGATTTCTGGGGCTGTTGGGACATATGCCCATCTAACTCCAGAGATTGAAAAACAAGTCTTAAGAAAACTTGGATTAAAACCAGCATTAGTATCTACACAGATTATTCAAAGGGATAGACATGCTCAGTATCTGTGTGCTTTAGCAATTATTGCTTCTTCCTTTGAGAAGTTTGCAACTGAGATTAGACATCTTCAGAGAACAGAAATAAGAGAGATGGAAGAATACTTTTCTTCTACACAGAAAGGTTCCTCAGCGATGCCCCATAAAAGAAATCCTGTTTTGTGTGAAAGAATCTGTGGGTTAGCAAGGCTTGTTAGAGGATTTGCATTTTCATCATTAGAAAATATTAATCTTTGGAACGAAAGAGATATATCACATTCTTCTGTTGAAAGGGTTATATTTCCTGATACCACTATTCTTTTAGATTATATGATAAGGAAGTTTATTCAAATTATGAGTGAACTGTTCATTTATCCTGAAAATATGTTAAAGAATATTGATTTAACCAAAGGAGCCATATTTTCGCAAGGTGTCCTTTTACGTCTTATAGAGAAGGGGCTTTCGCGAGAAGATGCATACAATATAATTCAAAGAATAAGCCAGAAAGCATTTTTGAAAAAGCAAGATTTACTTTCTCTTTTAGAGAAGGATGCTCAGATAAAAAAATATTTAACATTATCCGAAATAAAAGAATGTTTTGATTTAAATTTTTATATCCGGTATGTAGATAAAGTCTTTAAAAGACTTAATAAAGAGACTCGCATCTCTTAATACAGAGGATAATAATGCCATCACTTG
>CAYYAU010000062.1:0-6874 GCA_964469765.1 uncultured Clostridia bacterium
TTGTCGGGTAAGTTCCGACCTGCACGAATGGCGTAACGATCTGGGCGCTGTCTCAACGAGAGACTCGGTGAAATTGTGGTACCGGTGAAGACGCCGGTTTCCCGCAGCTAGACGGAAAGACCCCGGGAGCTTTACTGTATCTTAATATTGAATTGCGGGGTGATATGTAGAGGATAGGTGGGAGACTATGAAACTCCGACGCCAGTTGGAGTGGAGTCAACCTTGGAATACCACCCATATTACTTTGTGATTCTAATCTATGGCCATAATCTGGTCTGGAGACAGTGTTAGGTGGGCAGTTTAACTGGGGCGGTTGCCTCCAAAAGAGTAACGGAGGCGTCCAAAGGTTCCCTCAGCCCGAATAGAAATCGGGTGTTGAGTGTAAAGGCAAAAGGGAGCTTGACTGTGACCCTTACAAGGGAAACAGGTGCGAAAGCAGGGCTTAGTGATCCGGCGGTCGCATATGGAAGTGCCGTCGCTCAACGGATAAAAGCTACCCCGGGGATAACTATTTTAGTTGTCCCTTCCGATAGGTAACTATTGGAATAGAAGGCGGCTTATAACGGAGAAGTCCCGAATGAATTTGGGATAATTCCGTGGGAAGTTAGAGGAACCAATATGGGACTATTAAAATCTCAAAGAGAAATAATTATAGGAATGATTTTAGGTGATGCCTATATTCAGCCTACAGGTAAAAGAAACGCTCGTTTAAGATTGGAGCATTCAGTAAAAGAGAAAGAGTATATCTTCTGGAAATACAAAACCTTGAAGAATATGATGCAGGCTCAGCCTAAACTTATAAAGAGATTTAATCCTTTTTATAAGAAACAATACAGTTATTGGCGTTGTCAGAGTCATTCCTCACCTATCTTTGGGAAATTAAGAAGAAAATTCTATAGTGATGACCGTAAAATAGTTCCAGACAATATCAAGTCTCTTCTTAAATCTACTTTAACTTTAGCGGTGTGGTGTATGGATGATGGGTATTTCTATAAAAGAGATAAACATTTTTTTCTTTACTTACCCCCATATACGAAAGAAGAGGTAAAGAAACTTAAAGAGAGTATAGAAGAGAATTTTGATTTACATCCTGAGTTTAAAATTAAAAAAAAAGGTTCTGAAATGTACTTTCTCTTTAATAAAAAAGAAAAGGATAAACTAATGAGCATAATAATGAGACATTTACTGCCCTTATTTAAAGAGAGATTTTCCTCTAACCCTGTAACGACTTCAAGACGCGTTGTCTTGAGTCCCCAATAGTGAATGACATTATTGAAAACTACAGCAAACTTTAATTACATAATTAGATAACGAATTGGGGAAATACGCCGTCCTCCTGACAAAGGTCAGGATGAAGATATAGTCTAACCCTCCAAGTAATTGGAGAAGGGTTGAACAGGCTTATCTCCCTCGAGAGTTCATATCGACGGGGAGGTTTGGCACCTCGATGTCGGCTCATCGCATCCTCCCGCTGAAGCAGGTGGGAAGGGTTTGGCTGTTCGCCAATTAAAGCGGTACGTGAGCTGGGTTCAGTACGTCGTGAGACAGTACGGTCCCTATCTACTGCGGGCGTAGGATATTTGAGGGAAGCTGACCCTAGTACGAGAGGACCGGGTTGGACGAACCTCTGGTGTACCAGTTGTTCTGCCAAGAGCACAGCTGGGTAGCTATGTTCGGAAAGGATAAACGCTGAAAGCATCTAAGCGTGAAGCCTATCCCAAGATGAGATATCCCCTCTCCCGACTTGTCGGGAGACTAAAGGCTCCTTGGAGATTACAAGGTTGATAGGCTAGATGTGTAAGCCCAGTAATGGGTTGAGCTTACTGGTACTAATAAGCCGTGAGACTTGGCCATTTTATATTAGTTTTATATTTGTGGAAAAAGACGTTAAATAAAATTTTAAGATTCATTTGAAATATTTCCCTGGCAATCACAGCGAAGGGGAAACACCCGTTCCCATCCCGAACACGGAAGTTAAGCCCTTCAGCGCCAATGGTACTGAACTGGTAACGGTTCGGAAGAGTAGGTCATTGCCAGGGTTTTTTATTTTTATATTGACTTTTTTTGAATAAAAAAATAAAATCAGAAAGTGAGTATAATCTAAAAGACGCTATTCAAATTAAACTTACAAATTAAACTGAAAAGGAGAAGAAAATGATTTTTTTCAAAAAGCTATATTTTATTCTATTATTTTTATTCTTATTGAATAGTAATATATTTTCCGAAGAGTCTGTAAAAGAGGTTTTAAAGGATACCTCAACAGTTACTTCAGTTTCTACTGAAGAAGAGGCTATACAAGCAGAGTTACGACAACATAGACAAGCATTGAAAAGTAGAAAAGAAAAGATAATAATAAAAGCAATAAGGTCATTAAGTAAAATTCCTAAAGAAGAGATTATTTCTGATTTAAAAAGGTTATTAAGAAAGAAAAGTGAGAAAATAAGGATAGAAACAATTGTTGCATTAGGAAAAGTTGGGAAAATGTTAGACCTTCAATCTCAAGAAAGGATAGTTCTAATATTGGGAAAAAATATTAAGGATAACAGTAAAAAAATAAGAATTGCTGTTGCACAGGCATTAAAAGAAATAGGAAAAGATTTAATTTTGAAGGATATAAATGTGCTTATTCAAGATAAAGATAAAGATGTAAGGATGTCTGCTTTAGATGCCCTGGAGAGTATAGGAGAGAAGGGAATATTTTCCTTAAAGAAAACGCTTGTTGACCCGGATAAAAACATTAAGTTAAAGGCTATTGAGTTATTAAGTAAAATTAAAACCAAAGAAGCAATTGGAATTCTTTCTGGATTTATAAAGGATAAGGATAATAAAATTAAAGAAGCAGGTTTAACGGCATTAGGGAAAATAGGAACAAAGGATGTTATAAGGCCGTTAAGTAAAGGATTAAAAGATAAAAGTGTTGATATTAGATTATGTGCAGTTGAAAATTTAGGAAAGATAAGTGATAGTTCCATTATTCAATTTTTATCAGAAGCAGTTAAGGACAGAAACTTTCAAGTGAAAAACAGAGCAATAGAAATATTATCAGAAAGGAAAGAACCCGCTTCTCTTGAGGTATTACTTCCTCTATTAAAGGATAACTCATTTGATATAAGATTAAAGATTGTTAACATTTTGGGGGTAAGAGGTGATGAAAAGGTGGTTCCTTATTTACTTGAGTGTCTTAAAGATGATTATTCAAATATTAGGTTATCTGCAGTAAATGCATTAGGATTAATTGGTACTGAGAATGCTATTGATGGTTTGATACTTGCATTAAGTGATGTAAAAGAAGATATTGTAATTACTTCAATTAAGATATTAGGAGAATTAAAAAGTGAAAAAGCTTTATCGCCGTTAATAAAACTTTTAAGCAGAAATCAGAAGAATGTTCAAAAAGAGATTCTTTTGACTTTAGGGAGGATAGGGAACAAAAAAGCCTTTCCGGTGTTAAACCATATTCTGTTATTTGGTTCTAAAGAACTCAAACCTACTGCAGAAAAGGCTATTCTTCAAATCATAGAAAATAAAGCTAAATGAAAAAGGGAAAAGTTTTTCTTATTGTTGGAGCAAGACCAAATTTTATGAAGGTTTTTCCTTTATGGAAGGTGCTAAGAAAAACCGACTCAGAATTCTTTCCTTTTATTGTTCATACAGGTCAACATTATGATTATGAGATGTCGAAGATATTTTTTGAAAACTTAGACCTACCACAACCCCACTTCTATCTCGGTGTTGGTTCTGCCTCTCATTCTATTCAGACTGCAAGAATAATGGTTCGCTTTGAAAAAATAATAACCAGAGAAATGCCAGATTTAGTTGTTGTTGTTGGAGATGTAAACTCCACTTTAGCAGCTTCATTAGTATGTGCAAAAAAGAAAATCCCTTTAGCACATATAGAGGCAGGCCTTAGAAGTTTTGACTGGGATATGCCCGAAGAAATTAACAGAGTTGTAACAGATAGATTAAGCAATCTTCTTTTTACAACCTGTATTGATGCAAATAGAAATCTTATAAAAGAAGGAATAAAGAAAAATAGAATATTCTTTGTTGGTAATGTGATGATTGATACGCTACTTATGTTAAAGAGAAAAGCATCTATAAAGAAAACATTATCTTTACTTAGATTGAGAAATAAACAGTATGGTTTACTTACTTTGCATAGACCAGAGAATGTGGATAAAGAGGAGATATTTAAAAATATAATATTTGGATTGAAGAAAATAAGTAAAAAAATACCTATTGTCTTTCCTGCACATCCGCGTGTTGATAAACAGATTAGAAGGTTTAGATTAGAAAGAGAGTTTAGTCAATCGCCAGAAGGCATTTATAAAATTGAACCTTTAGGTTATCTTGACTTTTTAAATCTGGAGATGAATGCAAAATTTGTTTTAACAGATTCTGGTGGTATTCAGGAAGAAACTACAGTATTAGATATTCCCTGCCTTACAATAAGAAAGAATACAGAAAGACCTATAACAGTGGAAGAAGGAACAAACGTAGTTGTTGGAGCAAATTCGGAAAGAATCTATTTATATGTAAACAAAATTCTGAATGGAACCTTTAAGAAAAGAAAAAACATACCAAGATACTGGGATGGTAAAACCTCAGAGAGAATTGTTAAGGTTTTATATAAACAGTTCTAAAAAACCAACCTATATATGTATGTATACATCTACAAAAAAGTATAAAATGATATATGCTGGTAAAATATTCAGTGTAGATCCGTGTTGTATTCCGGGTCAATCCGCTTCTATTTTGTGTAAAAATTCACTTGACAAAAGAAGATTTTTGGTGTATAATATGTTTAGAATATTCTAAACGTTAAAAACAAAGGAAACGTTTATGGAAATAAAAAATATGCAGGATAGATTTGTAGATATGGCAGGAACTCTAAGTGAAAGTGTAAGCATAAACAGAATTGTTGCTCAGTTGTATGCTTTACTTTTTATAAGTAAAAAACCTGTTTCTTTAGATGAAATGAAGGAAAGGTTAAATGTAAGTAAAGGTAATGTAAGTGTAAATATAAGAGTTTTAGAAGGTTGGGGAGCAGTAAAGAAGGTTTGGGTAAAAGGTTCAAGAAAGGATTATTATGTAGCAGAGTTAGATTTATTAAAGATTATAATGAAAAGAGTAAAAGAAGGTATCTCAAAAAGAAAGAATTTAGTTGAAGGATTTTTTAATGAAATGGAAAGACTTATAAAAGAGTATAAAAACAACCATAAAATACAAAATAAAGAAGAATTTTTAACTTTGGAAAAGAGATTTAAAAAATTGGAGAATCTTTATAAATCAATACAGAAAAAGATAGACGTATTATCGTTTTTTCATTTTTAAAGTAATAAACTTTTAAGAGAATTATGAAACAGGTTTTTATCAAAGAAGGAAAAGTTACTGTAGAAGAGGTTCCTGCTCCTTTTATTGGTGATAAAGAGGTGCTTGTTGCCAATGCTTTTTCCTTAATTAGCAAAGGTACAGAACTTACAACCTTAAAAAGCCATGAAGAAGGTGTTATTAGAAAAGCTGTAAAGCATCCAGAACTTGTAAAAGATGTGGTTAATAAAGTTAGAGAAGAAGGTATTATAAAAACATTTAAGAAAGTAAAAGAAAGGTTGGCTAACCCCAGTCCAATAGGTTATTCAACTTCTGGTATTGTTATCCAGAAAGGAAGAGAAATAACTGATATAAATATAGGAGACAAAGTGGCATGTGCAGGTAGTCAGTATGCTTATCATAGTGAGATTGTTTCAGTGCCAAGAAATTTGGTGATTAAACTATCAAATAATTTTGACCTTTCCAAAGCATGTTTTACAACCTTAGGGGCAATAGGAATGCAAGGTATAAGAAGAGCAGAAAGAGGTTTCGGAGAGACATTAGTGATAATGGGTTTAGGACTGTTGGGAAATCTTTCAGCACAGATAGCCCAAACAGAAGGATATAAAGTTATAGGTTTTGATATAGATAGTTTCAGAGTTGAGATTGCTAGAAGATTAAATATCGAAAGTTATAATTTAAATGAGGTTAATCCAGTTAAAACTGTCATTCAAAAAACAGATGGTTTTGGGGCGGATGCGGTAATTTTATATGTAGCAACAGATTCTTCAGAACCCGTCAATACTGCTTTTGAAATGGCAAGGCAAAAAGCAAGAGTTGTTTTAGTTGGAGTTTGTGGGCTTAATCTTAATAGAGACAAAATGTATAAAAAAGAACTTGATTTTGTAGTATCAACCTCATATGGACCTGGCAGATATGACCCAGTTTACGAAAAAGATGGGATAGACTACCCTATAGGGTATGTAAGGTGGACCGAGAAGAGAAATATGCAAGAGTTTGCATATCTTGTTGCTCAAAATAGAATAAGATTAGATGAGATAGTTTCATGTATATTTCCTATAGAGCAGGCGCATAAAGCATATGAAGTTTTAAAGAGTGATAAGAAACATCTTGCGGTTTTGTTAAAGTATGATTACCAAAAGTTTATTCAGAAACCCTTGGAGCAAAGGAAAATTACCGTTCTTCCAGAGATAAAAGAAATTAAAGACAAAATAAAAGTTGGTATAATTGGTGCAGGAAATTTTGTAAAAAATGTACATCTTCCTAATTTAAAAGAGCTAAGTACTTATTATCATATTCGGGGTATTGTTACTCAACATGGTCAGAATGCAAAATCACTTGCAGAAAGTTATTATGCAAACTATGCAACAACTGATTATAGAGAGGTTTTAGATGATCCAGACATTGATTTAGTTTTAATAGGTACAAGACATAATCTCCATTATTCAATGGTTATGGAGGCTTTAGAGAAGAGAAAGCCTGTTTTTGTAGAGAAGCCATTATGTTTAACGAAAGGTCAGTTAGAAGATATAAAGAAAAAAGT
>CAYYAU010000063.1:0-6857 GCA_964469765.1 uncultured Clostridia bacterium
ATGTTAGAAAATCTTTACCTCGCCAATTCCTAGTGGCGGATAAGTAGATTTTCTTTATTCCTTAACTGAATAACCTGCCTTCTTTATTGAAAAAATTATTAAATCCTTTGAAATATCTCCAATAACTTTAACTTTTTTTGCTTTTAAATCTATATTTACATCTTTTATGCCTTGAATTTTTCTTAATTCCATATCTATTGTTTTTACACAATGCTCGCACGTCATATCAGGTACTTCAAAAACCATTCCCACCTTTTTCATATTAGTAGTTGTTTTTTTTGATTTTTTAAGCATTGCTATAATAATAAAAACAATAATAACTACACTGGATAAAACTTTTATCAAATAAGGAAGTATTCTTATCGAGCCTTTAAAGAAAACTAAACTCTTTCCTATAGCACTGTATGCATAATCAAGCACACCACCAAAAAGAATGGCTGTAAAAACTATCGTTGAAAGATAAATAAAAAGAGTCTTTTTACCAAGTTTACCACCAACAAAAGATATCGTTGCAGCATTTGTTGCTGGACCAGCAATAAGAAATAGCAAACCCGCACCTGGAGACATTCCTTTTATTATTAAAGAGGCAGCAATCGGGATTGAACCAGTGGCACATATATACATAGGTATCCCTATTAAAAGCATAAATGGATATGAAAGTAATGGATTACCTAAATACTGCTCAACAATCTTTGTTGGAACAAAAAAACCTATCAATCCACCAACAACAACTCCAATAATTATCCATTTTCCAACATCCGATATAAGGTCGTAAAAAGCATATCTGAATATTACTTTAATTCTATCAATTATAGAATGAGAATGGGAAGAATCTATATCGCATATATTACAGGAAAAAGATGCAGGATATTTAATCTCTTCTTTTCTCTCAACAATATTACTAAATATTCCTGCAAGAGTCGCTGCAAAAAATGAAGCCATTGGTCTTATAATAGCAAATAGAATACCTAACAACGAATAGGTAGCAAGAACCGAATCAACGCCCGATGTGGGCGTAGAAATAAGAAAGGACAATGTCGGCCCTTTAGCCGCACCTTCTTTTCTTAAATGAGCTGCAACTGGTATTACCCCACAAGAGCACAGAGGTAATGGAATCCCAAATAATGATGCCTTTACAATTGAAAAGAAATTATTCTTTGAAAAATGAGAATAAATTTTTCCTTTAGGGATAACAACATAAAGGACTCCAGCAATCAAAAATCCAAAAAGAAGATAAGGAGACATTTCAAGAAGCAAAAACCAAATCTCTTCAAATAATCCCATTATAATTTTTAACATGATTTCTTTTGCTACTTTTTCTATTTATTTTATTTAAATACTTCTCCTGTTTCTTTATACCAAAACAGTAAATCAAGATGACTTAAAGGGATATTAATATTACTAGCAAATTTCTTCATTCTCTTCTCAATTTCAATATATTTTTTTCTTAATAAAGAATCTGGAATATTTTTTATTATACTAAATAATTTCAAATTTTTTAATATATGCCTGTCAAGAATTGCAAGGTTTTCTGATTTTCCAATATTTCTCAAGAAATGACTTGCTTCTTTATACCCTATGCCTTTTACTCTTGAAACAAGCCAATCTCTTATTTCGTAAACATCTCTAAACTGAGAAATCCTTGATTTAATAACAGGTTTACCATTTTTCAAAAACTGTTCTTGAGCTTTTTTTATAAAATGTGCTTTTTTATATTTAAACCTTATCAAAATTAATTCTTTTAAAATATGACTTTCTTTTCCTTTCAATAAGATATTTTTACTCTTTAGATTTTCAACTGTTGCCCAGCACATTTTCGCCTTTGATTGAGGAGTTAATATACAAAAAACAAGTTCAGCAAAAATATCCTTATCATCTCCATTATCCCAAATTTGCCTAAACTTACTAATTCTAAAATGGATTCTATTCTTGATGGAAGCATAGAGTTTTTTTAATTCCTTAACAGAAACTTGTCTACTCATTTAATTTAACATTCACATTAAACTCATTAGAATGTAACTTTACACTTTTTGTATGTAATAAATTAACCTGTCTCTTCAAAAAATTACTAATAATTTATTCTTCTTCGTATACTCTCTTCATATATATTAAACTTTTCTGTTTTCACAATTCCTCTTAACCTAGGAGATTTCCAAACTAAAATGTCTATAAAGGTTGATTTAAATATTGTTTCGTTTTTAGAAACTTCGCCTTTAACCTTATCAATAAGTTCCCAGTATTTCTTTTCATCCTTTTCTAACTGCTCATATATAGATGCCCATTTCTCTATAAAACTATCATCAATCAAAAATTTTTTATGTCCCATATTACTTATATCTGTAGATTGTTCTCATCCTTCTTTAAAATAAAGCTGAACAAGTGCATAGAGGAAATTTTGATTTTTTCACTTTTAACTTTTAATTTTTAATTCTACTTATTTACATACAATGTTTGTGTAGGATAAGCAAACTCTATCTTTCTTTTTTCAAACTCCGCCTTAATAGCTAAATTAATCTCCTGCTGAATATCCATATACTTGTTATAATCCCTACTATGAATATAATACACAACTTCATATACAAGACTAAAATCTCCAAAAGAGAAAAAATGTGCTCTATCAAATGTTGTGTCCTTTATGTCTTCAATAATCTTTCTAATAATTTCAGGTATTTCTTTTACCTGTTTAAGTGTTGTTTGATAAATCACTCCTAACCTGAATACAACTCTTCTCATCTGCATCCTCTTATAGTTTCTAACACGAGAGTTTGTAAGGTCCTTATTAGAAAAGATCAACTGTTCTCCACCTAAACTTCTAACCCTTGTTGTTTTAATACCAATGTGCTCAATAGTTCCTAAATACTCATCAACAATAATAAAATCACCTATCTCAAATGGCTTATCAAAGAAAATTGCAAAGTAACTAAAAAGGTCTCCTAAAATTGTTTGTGCAGCTAAGGCTACCGCAACACCCCCGATACCTAAACCAGCAATTACTGATGATATCTTAAACCCAAAATTATCTAAAAGAAAAATAACTCCAAGTCCCCAAATAATTACTTTTATTACTGTAAGAATCCCTTTAAGTTCTTTCTCTTTTGTCTTATCTTTTTCTTTCTTTAACCAATAAGTTTTAAGTGAATAAGAAATAATTGCAACTAAAAACCGAATAGCAAAAATAGTTAAAAGAATTATACCGACTATATCAATGGATTTTCTTAAACCAGTATTTAAAGTTAACCCTTGAACACTTAAATAAAAAATACCAAAATAAAGGAGAGGAAGTAATGTCTTTTCAAAAATAGCTATCAAGAAATCATCTAATTTTGAAGTGGTCTTCTCTGTCCATTTTTTAAGACGGATAAGAACAATATTCCGAATTATCTTTATAAGAATAATTCCTACAATTAAGATTAAAAGAAATGTCGCATAATCTAAAATCCGATTTTGTAAAAAAGTCTTCTGTAAGATTTCTTTTAACATTGCATACCTCCATTTACAGAATACAAAGGTAATTTTCTTAGACTATTGTGTGTTGTTTTATTGTCTCATCCTATTCTCTATAATTCATTACCTTTATCCAGTAGTTTCTTTTCACCTTCAATCTTTTTTATATTAGTTATATCCTGAGTCACTTCAAGACAACCTATATAATCCCCATTTCTATTATGAACAGGAAAATATCTTATATAGATTAATCTGTTCTTAAGATTAATCCAAAATTCAGCAACATCCCTTTTTCCTTTCTTGAAATCTTCCAATATCTGATTAACGATATGAACACTTTTCTGAGGGTGACAATTCTGGACTTTCCGTCCAATTACAGCCTTTGTTCTCATAAAAATCCTAGCCATTGTTTGATTAAAGTATCTAACTGTATCGTTTCTATCTACAAAACTGATATCTACGGGCAAAGTATTAAGTAGAGCTTCAAGAACATCACTGGACAAACTCCCTGTTTCAAAAGAAATTGTATTCTTTTCTCTGGGCAATACAGGTTTCTTTACCTCTCTCTCTGAATCTTCTGGCATTTTATCCATAAGCCCTCCTTATATTCTACTTTAATTTATATTAAATTAAACAGTTCATCAATCTCTCTTTTAGTTCTTGAAGCATACAATTTTCTCACAATAGAATAGCTTAAAGACCTTGTATTAAACAATTCACATTCTATATTAACAAGTTTTGATGGAGGGACACTAAAGCTTCTTAATCCAATCTTTAAAAATAAAGGATAAAACTCTATAAAACCAGTAATCTCTCCACATAAACAAATCTCTTTTTTAGTAACCTCACCTGCTTTCACAATAATTTCCATAAGTTTTACAAGCGAAGGATGAAGGATATGGTATCTTCTCTCAATAAAAGGAATACCCCGGGAAGCTGCTATAGTATACTGCAAAAGGTCGTTAGACCCGATATTTGCAAAGTCTACATATTTCAAAAGTAAATCGCTCATCAGCGCTGCAGCAGGGGTTTCTATCATAATTCCTTCTTTAATATTTTTAATTTTTTTCCCTTCTTTCTCAAGTTCTGACTTTGCTTTTTTCACCATACTTTTAAATAAATATATATCATTTATATCTACCACCATCGGGTATAAAATCCTAACGTCGCCAAACTGAGCTACACGTAGAATAGCCCTTATCTGATTTAAATATATATCGGAGAATATCTCTAAAGCACGGGCTCCTCTTATCTCTAAATCAGGATTGGTTTGTTTAGGAAGTTTCATATATTTGGGTAACTTATCACTTCCTATATCCAACAGTCTTATAGTAACAGTCTTACCTTTCATCTGACTAATGATGGAATGGAATATATTAAAATGTTCTTCTTCAGAAGGAACAAAGTCTCTATCTAAAAAAATAAACTCGGTTCTTAATAAACCAATCCCACCATAATTAATACCCTTTACTAATTCCAACTCACCGGGGATGCTAATATTAATTTTTATCTTTACATTCTTTTTTAGCCGAGAAGACATTTTTACTTTACAAACTTCAGACTTCTTTAAAAAATCCTCAACCTTCTGTGTATAATATCTATCAGTTTTCTCATCAGGATTAACTATTATCTTTCCTGAAAATCCATCAGCAATAACATAATCTCCGCAGTTAAGATTTTTCTCAACATCTACACCAAATATAACAGGGACTCCATAACTTCGAGCTAAAATTGTCGCATGAGTAGTAAACCCACCCTCTTCAGTAACAAACGCTAATACATTCTTTCTGGGTATATTTAAGACCATTGAAGGTGTAAACCTTTTTGATGCCACAACTACTGGTTGCCTTTCTCCCACAGGACAAGCAAAATGGCCAGAACTCCCTTTAAAAGCAGACAAAATACGATTTCTTATATCCACAATATCATGGGATAACTCAGCAAAATGTGATTGATTTAATCTATATTTCTCAATATACTCCTCAAATGTATCATTTACTGCATGCTCAGCATTAATTCTTCTTTTCTTTATAAGTGTCACCATAGAATTATATAACTTCGGGTCTTTTAATATCATAATATGAGCTTTGAATACGTTACTTGCTTGTTTATTAAATAACTTTTCAGATTTTTGGATAAGCTCTCTCATTGTAAGCCTTGCTTTTTTATAAGCCTCTTTAAGTCTTAAAATTTCGCTCTCAACCCTATGCTTTTCAATTCCATAATGAGGAATATTTGCTTCAATCTCTTCTTCATAAAGACATACTGTTCCCTTTGTTATACCTGCCGCAACTGTCATTCCTTTTAATATTTTCATAATGAAACCTTTATTTAAAACTTAAGGTTGTTCCTATACAGGAACCACCTCTTTCACCTCAGGAATTTTCTCCTTCAACCTCTGTTCAATTCCCAATTTTAACGTATAAATACTCATCGGACAATGTCCACACGCACCTGTAAGCTTTACTTTAACAATACCATCTTCAGTTACCTCAACTAACTCAACATCTCCACCTTCAGATTGAAGATATGGTCTTACTTCATTTAAAATCTTTTCAACCTTTTCTTTCAACATAATTCCTCCATAAATTATGATTTTCTTTTTTAATATCCAAAAAAAAGTCTCGGCTATTAAATTTTCTTTCTTATATCCTATCTCAATACTAAAATTCTTCATTGTTTCAACCATTTTACCCGGACCAAAAATAAAAATAATCCTTTCTTGCTAATCAGCAATATTCTGTATTAAAGGAAAAATCTAAAGCTTTCAACATTATAAGTCCTTTTAATTTTTTCTACTAATTTTCCTTTTATAAATTCCATTAACTTTCCCTTGTAAGAACCGAGAATTGAGGATTTAAAAATTAGAGACTTCCTATTAAAGTTTTATCCTCCATTTTTTTTATTTCCTGTCTCAATAGTTCTGGTAATGCTAAAACTCCTACATCCATAAATCCTCTAATAATGATTGATTGAGCTTGTTCCTTACTAAATCCTCTAAAGCATAAATATTCTATCTCTTCCTCACTTATTTTCCCAATTGCTGCTTCATGAGATAAATCAACATCGCGAAAATCGGTTTCAAGTTCAGGTATTGCATGGATAATACCTTTTTTTGACACCACAAGACCTCTACATTCTAAATGCGCCTTTACATTTTCATTCTCTGCCTTAAAATGTCCTCTTGCAATTACCTTTCCACCTAAACTTACTGCACGGGAAATAATCTCTGCACTAGTATTTTTGGCTTTAAATATCACCCTTGAGCCGATATCCTGAAGTGTTTTGGGATGGGAAAGAATGAGAGAATTAAAACTTGCCCGTGAACCTTTATCCAATAACACAGCTGTAGGGTACATAACAACATCCTTTACAGGCCTAAGACAAACATAGTTTGAGATAAATGTGGCTCC
>CAYYAU010000064.1:0-6724 GCA_964469765.1 uncultured Clostridia bacterium
ATCCGGATATGGCATAGAGATAGAGCTTTCAACAATAATGTTATTTCTAATTACTGCTTTCCGGGGAATATAATCTTTATTTTCTTCTTTATTGGTATGGGCATTATAACGAATAGAACTTTTATAAAAAACATTGTTATAAAGATATGACCGTTTAGTGGTACACATACCAACTACACCCCCTATAAAAATATTGTTTCGGATAATATAATCGTCACTTAATGCGGTCCACGTATTTTGGTGTCCATACTGAACGAAAATGTTATTTTCTAACACTACATGTTGACATTGGTGAATCTGAAAATTATCTGGATGTGTTCTTCCACCTCCTTGGTCGTGAAAATAGTTTCCTCTGATGGTTACGTTGTAAGTTGCAAAAACATCATTTGTTCCACATCCAACCCAAATGCCATTATCACAGTTCTTAAAGATTTCAGAATTTGTAACAGAATAATTTCTTCCATTACTAAAACTAAGTCCACTGCCATGGTTGCTATATGACTTACAGTTGTCAATTAATATGCCATCACAAAAGCGTGCATATGTTCCGCTTCCCATATTATGGTGAATTTCACAATTACGAATGATAATGTTATTTGCTTCTCGTTGCATTTGAATTCCATTCCCCTGATAATAACGAATCTCAAACCCATCAATAACAATATGGTGTTTATACCCTGGGTCGAGATCAAATGCATTCTCATACCGAGCAGCAGTTACGGTGGATATATCCTCACCGGGATATGGCCACACGTAAAATTCAAACGGCGAGACACTTGAACCACCTACATAATATTCACCAGGTTTATCAAGTGCTCCGATATGGTTTTTAATTGCGTAACGGTCTGGTTTTCCATCATCTCGTGGACCTATAAATATCCACTGATTAAATGGTTCCACCACGAGTTTATTTTCAGTTGGTATATAATCTATTATCTTTCTTTCAGCTATAGCATTGATAGAACTGTCATATAAGACTAAATCCCCCCCTATCCAATAATCAAAAGGATTACTTCCTAGAAAACTTGGGTCAATGAGTTCATCATGTGAAGTACCATTATTATATTCATTTGGGACTTCCCGCATTTCATTATGAGTATAGGGGTCATTAGGATTTGATTGGTTAGGTTCTTGTGCAACAAACATACGGATACCATTTTGGAAAACAGCCTTTGGTATCCAGTTTATTTGGGTCTTATACACTTGATGCATATTACCCTGATAGTCTCTTATGGAGATTGTTTCCCAACCGGTTGGTTGAAATGTTTCAGTACCTTCAAGGATTGGTTTATTATTTGGGTCATATGCCATATATGTTATAGGACGACCTTCTGCTCCAGAAAACTTGGGCACCACAGTTTCTCGATATATACCTGGCATAACCTTTACAGTATCACCACTAAACATCATATTAGCAGCTTTTTGGATTGTTTTCCAAGGTGTGTTTGGGTTTTGTGCTTGTTCTGGAGTACGATTATCATCTCCAATGGAACAATCTACGTAATATATAGAAGGTCTTCTGTTATCTTCTACCAATCCCTTATATATTGCAATATTATCAATATAAAACCACGCTCCTGGATTTGGTTTACTTGTAGTCATTATTCCTATTTTTGCATTATTAAATAATAATACTGCTTGATTATCCGTATCAACAGTTTCTATATCATAATCAACGCCATCACCCGCTCTATCAACTTTTATCGTAACAGCAGTGCCATTGTTTTTTACATATATTTTAAATGAACCTTTAGCATTACTTGCATGTGGAAGACGTATAAAATTTCCACTATCATTATGTAACAATATTTCTTTGCCATTGAGGGTTCTATATATCCCACTTTTACCACCAACACCAATAGAATAATAATTATTTCTATCTTTATATAACACAATAATTCTACCGGGTTCACTCCACGTAATATATGCATCAAAACAGATTGTATACTCATTAGACGAGATTATTTGTTGAGTAACAACTGTAGAGCTACCTCTATTGACTCCTAAACTTAAACTGTTATCCTTGATTCCAATAGAAGCATTACCATCCACAATTTCCCATGAGAGGCCCTTTTCACCATCTATTGTTGTGTAGTCTCCATCATCAAAATTATCTCTATATATCACGTTTGCTTGTGCAGTTGTAGATATGAGTTCTATAGCAAATGCTATAATAAGTAGGATTTTGTTTATTTTTTTCATATTATCCCTCCTATTTTAAGATAAGATTTGTGCAACACTACGCTAACTCAGTTTATACTATATAAACCTCTCAAAAAGGTTAAAAAAAGGTTAAATTTATGTAAAGTTTTATTTTATTTGAAAAATAGAGTATTTTTTGCTATATATCTATATGTTATACAGATGAAGAAATAAAATTTTTTCTATATTAAATTATATAAGGAATAGAACAAATTATGAAAGGGATAGAAACGATTAAAATTAAAAAGATTGATAGGATTGCAACAGAAAGGTATGGTATTCCCGCTTTGATTCTTATGGAGAATGCAGGTAGAGAAGTTGCTCGTGAGATTAGAAAATTTAAACATTTAAAAAATGTACTCTTTTTTTGTGGTAGGGGAAACAACGGTGGTGATGGATTTGTTGCAATAAGGCATCTACTTGATGAGAAAAGGATAGAGGTTATTCTAATAGGAAAAAAGGAGGAAGTAAAAGAGCCTGCTAAAACAAATATTCAAGCCTTATTAAGAATGGGAGTTAAAATAAATGAGATAATTAATGAAGTGGATTTAAAGAATATAAGAAGAAAAATAAACAGTTTTGATATAATTGTTGATGCTCTTTTAGGAACAGGCATAAAAGGAGAGGTAAAAGGAGTTTATAAATCTGCTATTGAACTGATTAATCAATGTAAGAAAAAGGTGATTGCTGTGGATATTCCTTCTGGTTTAGATGCTGATACTGGGAAGAGATTAGGTGTTTGTGTTAAAGCGAATATAACTGTTACAATGGGTGTTACTAAAAAAGGTTTTTATCTACACGAGGGAAAATTGCTTTCAGGTGAAATTAAAGTGGCTGATTTAGGCATACCAAAGAGAATTATTAATGAAGTAGAGGAACAATGATGTGAGAATTTATATCGGTACAAGCGGTTACAATTATAAACATTGGGCAGATGGGGTTTTTTATCCAAAAGGACTTCCTCAAAATAAGTGGTTAGAACATTATGTTAACTTTTTTAATTGTGTTGAGATGAATGTAACATTTTATAGACTCCTTCCTAAAAAAACATTTGATTCATGGAGAAAAAAAACACCAAAAGATTTCGCATTTATTGTTAAAGGAAGCAGGTTCATTACACATATAAAAAGGTTAAAAGATATCAAAGAGCCTCTGGAAAGATTTTTAGAAAATACCCAAGGCCTAAAAAACAAACTTAATGCTATTCTTTGGCAGTTTCCTTCAAACTTTCATTTGAATCAACAAAGACTTAAGGATTTTCTAAAGCTATTAAATAAAAGAGTAACAAATACGAGGCAGGTTTTTGAGTTTAGAAATGAGAGTTGGTTTTGTGATGAGATTTATAGAGTCTTAAAAAATTATAATTTTTCTTTATGTATTGCTCATTCTTCTCATTGGCCAGTAAAGGAGATTATTACCTCTGATTATGTATACCTTAGGTTTCACGGTGGTGAGGTTTTATATGGTTCTGAGTATTCTGAAAAGGAGTTAAAGTCTTGGGCAGAGAAGACAAAAAAATGGATAAGAGAAAAAAAAGATGTTTATGCTTTTTTCAATAATGATGCATATGGGTTTGCCGTTAAGAATGCCTTAAGACTTAAAGAGTTAATAAGGTAGGTAATAAATCTATGAGAAAACGAATACTGATTAGTAACGATGATGGTGTAAATGGAAAGGGGATATCATTTTTAGTTAAATCTCTTTCCATATTAGCGGATGTGTTTATTGTGGTTCCTCATCAAGAAAGAAGTGCAACAAGTAGGGCTATTAGTTTACATAAACCATTGAGGGTTATAAAGATTAAAAAAAATGAATGGGTAGTTAATGGCACTCCTGTTGATTGTGTTAGGATTGGAGCAATAGAGATTTTAAAAGGCAATGTAGATTTAATTGTGCTTGGAATCAACAATGGCCCAAACTTAGGAGAAGATATTGGATATTCAGGGACTGTTGCTGGAGCTATTGAGTCAGTTATGTTGGGACACCCTTCTTTTGCTATTTCATTAGTTAATAAAGGTAAGAATAATTTTTTAACAGCTGCTATTTTTGCAAGACAGATAAGTAAAAAACTGCTTAAAAAGAGACTGTTGCTCCCTCTTAATGTAAATGTACCCGATTTGGCTTTAAAACAGATTAAAGGAGTCTCAATAACAGCACAAGGAAAATGGGGTTATAGAAAAAAGGTTATCAAAGGGACAGATCCTCGTGGAAGAAGTTATTTTTGGATAGCAAGCAGAAAGATAAAGCCTATGTTAACTAATCATTCTGATGTTTATGCTGTTTCCAAAAATAAAATTTCAATAACACCTTTATCTTTAGACTTTACAGATTATAAGAGTATAGAGATTCTTAAGGAATGGCGTTTAGGAGTTTAAATAAATAGAGGAAGACAATAATGTTTAAACTGAAGACAGATTTTTCTCCCAGTGGTGATCAACCTCAAGCAATTGAAGAATTAACATCTGGAATTAAAAAAGGAGAATCCCATCAGGTTCTTTTAGGAGTGACAGGTTCGGGAAAGACCTTTACGATGGCGAATGTTATAGCAAATGTCAATATGCCAACCTTGGTTATTTCTCATAATAAGACATTAGCTGCGCAACTCTATAGTGAGTTTAAAACCTTCTTTCCTGAAAATGCAGTTGAGTATTTTGTAAGTTATTATGATTATTACCAACCAGAAGCCTATATTCCTCAAACAGATACCTATATTGAAAAAGACGCATCAATAAATGAGCATATTGATAGACTTCGTCTAAAAGCCACCTCCTCAATCCTAGAAAGAAATGATGTAATAATAGTGGCTAGTGTCTCGTGTATATACAATCTTGGTTCTCCAAAGGACTATAGGGAGATGGTCTTAAGTCTAAGTAAGAAACACCACCCCTCATTAAAGGAGATACTGAGAAGATTGGTAAAGATGCAGTATGAAAGAAATGATTATGAATTTACAAGAGGAAGATTTAGATTAAAAGGTGATGTGTTAGAGATTTACCCGGCATACTTAGAAATGGCATATAGGATTGATTTTTTTGGAGATGATATTGAATCAATAAAAGAAATAGAGCCATTAACAGGAAAAACAATAAGAGCACTTGAAAGGATAGATGTTTATCCTGCTAAACATTTTCTTATTCCTGAGCCACAGCTTATGGATGCTTGTGTATCTATTAAAAATGAGTTAGACCAGAGGTTAAAAGAACTTAAAAGTCAAAATAAACTTGTTGAGGCGCAAAGATTAGAAACAAGAACACTGTTTGATTTAGAGATGTTAAGAGAGTTAGGGTACTGTCCAGGTATTGAAAACTACTCAAGACATCTTAATGGAAGACTTCCTGGAGAAAGACCTTTCTGTTTAATAGATTATTTTCCTGAAAGATTTCTTACTATAATTGATGAATCACATGTAACAATTCCCCAGTTAAATGGTATGTATAATGGAGATTATTCAAGAAAAAAAACACTCGTTGAGTATGGATTTAGACTTCCTTCTGCTTTAGATAATAGGCCATTAAGGTTTGAAGAGTTAGAAGGACTTCTGGATTATGTATTATATGTTTCTGCAACGCCGGGTCCTTATGAGTTAAGGAAGACAAAAGGAGTTGTTACTGAACAGCTGATAAGACCGACTGGACTCGTTGACCCTGAGGTTATCATAAAACCTACAAAGGGTGAATTAGAAGATCTTATTAACGAGATAAAAAAAAGAATAGAGAAAAGACAAAGGACTCTTGTTACTACACTTACAAAACGGTTAGCAGAAGATTTATGTAATTATCTTATTAAGAAAGGTCTTAAGGTAAGGTATCTTCATTCTGATATTGAGACATTAGATAGAATTCAAATACTGTATGATTTAAGAAAGGGAAACTTTGATGTTTTAGTGGGTATAAATCTTTTAAGAGAAGGTCTTGATTTACCAGAGGTTTCTTTAGTGGCAATCCTTGATGCTGATAAGGAGGGATTTTTGAGGTCAGAGACTTCTCTTATTCAGGTGTGTGGAAGAGCGGCACGAAATGTTGATGGTAAAGTCATTATGTATGCAGACAATATAACCGGCTCAATGCAGAAAGCTTTAAAAGAGATGAATAGAAGAAGGCAGAAACAATTGAGTTATAATGAGAAATACCATATAGTGCCAAAAACAATTCAAAAGGCAATCCAAGAAAGAGAAGAGTTAGTTATACAGACAAAACAGAGGGTCTATAGCTTTATAAAAGAAAAGGGTTATGATTATATTGTGGATTCCAAGAAAAACTCTTTACCAATTCTGATTAGACAGATAGAAAAAGAGATGAAAGATGCCGCTAATAATTTAGATTTTGAGTTAGCTGCTATTTTAAGGGATAAACTTTTTGAGCTAAAAGGAAAAGAGTATAAAAAGAAAAACCGTATTGAAAATAGGTGAGAGAATAAATGAAAAAGAGATTTTATATAATAGATGGGAATAGTTATATTCATAGGGCTTTTCATGCCTTACCATTTCTTAATGCTCCGGATGGAACTCCAGTTAATGCATGTT
>CAYYAU010000065.1:0-6606 GCA_964469765.1 uncultured Clostridia bacterium
TAAAGAATTTTAGAATACTGATATAGAAGCGGAATAACGCTGATTTAAACGCGGACAAACGTTGAAAGTTCAGCGATAATCAGCTTACTATCCGCGAATTTCAGATTCTAATCCTCTTCCCATACTATCTCTGAAGAATCAAACACAGGACCATCCTTACAGATATATTTATATCCTCCTTGCTTTACTTTGACAGCACAACCATAACATATACCTGTGCCACAAGCCATTATCTCTTCTAAAGATACAAAAAGCGTCTTATCCTTTTTCAATTTATGTAATACCTTCAACATCTGTCTTGGACCGCAACCATAAATATACTCCAAACTATTATTTCTTTTCAAAAATTCTTTAACACCATCAGTAACAAGACCTTTCTTCCCAATAGAACCATCTTCACTATAAACATAAGCGCTACACGGAATCCTCATAAAATCCTCAATAGGCGGCATATCCTTCTTTGTCTTTACTCCTAAGAAAAGTGTTATCTTACATTGAAACCTCTCTTTTAACTGCTTTGCTAAGAAAAAAAGAGAGGCAACTCCACTACCCCCTGCTACAAGAAGTGTCTGTTTTCCTTTCAATTCAATAGGTAAAGGGTATCCATTACCTAAAGGAGAAATAACATTTAATCTCTCACCACTTGTTTTTTTACTTAAAAGAAACGTCCCTTTCCCTACAACTTTATATAATACAAAAAGCGTTTTATTTTTTATTTGATAAATACTGAAAGGCCTTCTAAGAAATGGTTGGAATGAATCTTCTAACCTGACATTTATAAACTGACCAGGTAATGCTTTGAAATTAAAAGGAGACAAAACTAATGTAAAGTACTGGGTTGAGACTCTGTAATTCTTTACAACCTTAAGATTAGTGAGATAGAATCTTTCCATTTTGCATAACAACTCTTCCACCAACAATAGTTGCAACCGCCCATCCTCTCAGTCTCATTCCCAGAAAAGGAGAGTTTTTACTCTGAGAAGAAAATTCTGAGACAGTCTTTTCCATCTTTAAATCAATAACGGTCACATCACCATCGGCGCCAATAGATAAACTTCCTTTTTTTGTAAGACCTAAGATTTGAGCAGGATTCACAGTAATCTTTGAAATAGCCTGTTTCAAAGTTAATATCTTTTTTTCTACAAGATAACTTATAATTACAGGAAGGGTTGTTTCCAATCCAATAACTCCAAAAGGTGCTGAATCAAACTCCTTAGACTTTTCAACATCGGTATGAGGTGCATGATCCGAAGCAATCACATCAATGGTACCATCTTTAAGTCCTTTTTTAATAGCAGTTACATCCTTCTGAGTACGCAGTGGGGGATTCACTTTCATATTTGTATTGAAGTTTCTAACATTATCTTCAGTAAAAACAAAATAGTGTGGTGCTGTTTCACAAGTCACATTTATTCTTCTTCTCTTTGCCTGGCGAATAATATCAACCGACCTATTTGTTGTAATATGAGCAAGATGTAGTTTACCGCCAGTAAGCTCAGCCAATGCTATATCTCTACTTACCATTACCTCCTCAGCCTGTGAAGGAATACCCTTTAGACCTAAGAATGATGAAACAACACCTTCATTCATAACTCCGTCTAAAGAAAGATTAAGGTCTTCACAATGAGAAATAACTGGAATACTAAACATCTTACAATACTCAAGTGCTCTTCTCATTATCTGTGAATTCATAACTGAAGTCCCATCATCAGAAATACCTACTATCCCTGCATTATACATCTTCCCAATTTCAGCAAGTTCTGTTCCATTCTCTCCCTTTGTGATACTCCCAATTGGATAAACATTCACAATGCCTTCTTGTAAAGCGGTCGTTAAAATAAACTTTACTCCAGAGACAGAATCAATTACTGGCTGGGTATTAGGCATTGTGCATACTGTTGTAAACCCTCCACAAGCAGCAGCTCTTGTACCAGAAAATATGGTTTCTTCATCTTCTCTACCAGGTTCTCTTAAATGCGTATGCATATCAATAAGCCCAGGTACCACTATTTTTCCTGTAGCATTAATTATTTTCCATTGCGTTTTCTTTAAAGAAGATGGCGGTTTTAATTGAACAATCTTTCCATTCTCAATAAATACATCTAAAACCTTATCTATTTTGTTTTTTGGGTCAATTACTCTTCCTGATTTAATTAGTAACTTCATCCCTGTTCCTCTTTAGTCTTTTCGGTGCATTGTTTTCTTTCTTATATCTTTTCTCCTTTAACCCACCCTGACTCTGAGCTAACAAATATAACACAGCCATCCTAACAGCAATGCCATTTGTCACCTGTTCTCTAATAACCGAATGAGGACTATCAGCAACTGAAGAGGAAATCTCTATTCCTCTATTCATAGGACCTGGATGCATGATTAACAATTCAGATTTTGCTTTTTTAAGTGTCCTAAGTCCTATTCCAAAAATTTCGTGATACTCCTGAAGAGAAGGAAAAAGATTTTCCTTTTGTCTTTCTCTTTGTATCCTTAAAATATTAATAACATCTAACTTTGAAATAACCTCATTAACATGATAAGAAACCCTCACTCCAAGCTTTTCGATATCCTTTGGTATTAGAGTTGCAGGACCTATAACATAAACATTTGCCCCCAACTTTTTAAATCCCCATATATTGGATCGAGCCACTCTACTATGTGAAATATCTCCAATAATTCCAACATTTAAATTTTCTATTTTGCCTTTTTTCTCCCATATAGTAAATAAATCAAGAAGTCCTTGTGTAGGGTGCTCATGTGCACCATCACCTGCATTTATAACTGAAGCAGAGACTCTTTCTGCAATCATAAAAGGAGCTCCTGCCATCTGATGCCGAATAATAATAAAGTCAGCTTTCATTGCTTCTAACGTTTTTATCGTATCAATAAGACTTTCTCCTTTTACAACACTTGATGTAGCAACAGATATATTAAGAACATCTGCCGAAAGTCTTTTTGCCGCAAGTTCAAAGGATACCCTTGTTCTCGTTGAAGGCTCATAGAAAAGAAGAACAACAGTTTTTCCTCTTAAAGGAGGAACCTTCTTCACAGACCTTGTAAAAAGATCCTTAAACGGTTTAGCTGTCTTTAAGATAAACTCAATTTCTTCTTTACTTAAATCAGCTAAAGCTAAAAGGTCCTTTCGTGCTAACTCCACATCTCCTCCAGAATTACCTCGTCCTTTTTATCTATCTCTCTAAGATGAACAGCAATCTTTTCTTTTTTTGACGTGGGAATAAACTTACCAATAAAATCCGCCTGTATAGGTAGTTCTCTATTTCCTCTATCTATTAAAACCGCAAGATAAATAATCCTCGGCCTTCCAAAATCCATTATCTCATCCAACGCTGCTCTTACAGTTCTTCCCGCAAAAAGAACATCATCAACTAATACAATCTTCTTATTTGTAATATCAAAAGGAATTCGTGTCTCTTTCACTAAGGGTTGATGAGAAATATTGCCAACATCATCTCTGTATAATGTGATATCCAAAATTCCAAAAGGAATCTCTTTTTTTTCAATTTTTTTTATCTCTTTACATAACCTTTTCGCTAAAAACACTCCTCTTGTCTGTATGCCAATTATGACAAGTTCTCTAATACTTCTTACCCTCTCTATAATCTCATGAGCCATTCGAGATATTGCTCTTTTTATCTCTTTATCCTTCATTATAATTTTTCTTTTTGTCATACATAATCTCCATTGTGGAACAATTATATCATCTAAAGAAACTTTTTTCAAGGAAAAACTCTTGGTATTTATTTACTGGATTAAATAAACAATATTTTGTATAATTATTGGAATTTGAGGAGAATTGGATGGGTAAGACTGTAATTATCTATTACTCTTTAACTGGAAACACAAAGTCTGTTTCAAAAACTCTGGCACAGAGCTTTGATGCTAAATTAATTCAGATAAAAGAAGTACCAGAAAGAACTATTGTCTCTGCTTATTTTTCTGGTATAAAAAGAATCTTCAGTAACAAAAAAACAGAAATATTCCCTGTAAGAATTGACTTAACTCCTTTTAATTATGTTATAATAGGAACGCCTGTGTGGGCTTGGAATCCTACACCCGCAATAAAAACCTTCCTTGAAAAAACAGATTTCTCAAATAAAAAGGTAATTCTATTTACTACCCAAAGACTAATAAAAGCTAGAACTCTTGATAAAATGAAAAGGCTAGTTGAGAAAAACTCAGGCAAGGTAATATTTACTTTCTCAATAAATACAATACTTTTTAAAAAATCTCTTAAGCGAAAAACTAAACAAATATCAGAGAAAATACTTAAAATTATCCGAGGTGTTTAATGCGAAAACTAAGAATAGGTTTAGCATTAGGTGGTGGAGGCGCAAGGGGTCTTTCCCATATTGGTGTATTAAAGGTCTTTGAACAAGAAAATATTAAAATAGATGCAATTGCTGGAACAAGTATGGGTTCAATTATCGCTGCTATGTATGCATCAGGGTTTAAACCTGAAGAGATTGAAAAAAAAGCAAAGGATTTTATTTTTAGTAATAGATTTACTGATATAAAACTTGACTTCTTAAAGGACAGAATTGAAAGAGGTCCTCGGTTTGTAGAAAAACTCGTTAGTTATATAAAGCAACGATTTATATTCAGTGTCTCTCAGATAAAAACCTCCCTTATAAAAGAAAAAAAGGTTGACGAGATTATAAACTTTTTCCTTCCAGATAAGAATATTGAAGAATTGAAAATCAAGTTTTCAACAGTTAGCTGTGACCTTATTTCAGGAAAGAAGGTTGTGTTTAATAGGGGTTCTTTACAAAAAGCTGTTAAAGCAAGTATGAGTATCCCTGGAGTATTTCCACCTGTAAAGTATAAAAATATGCTTTTAGTGGATGGAGGTGCTGTTGAACTTCTTCCCGGCTCTACTCTAAAAACATCTGGGATTGACTTTGTTATTGGCATTGACGTAAAAAGTAGAATGAGAAAAGTAAAAGAAGATGAGTTCTCTAATGGTATTGAAATAATATTTAGAGCAAACTATATCACTTCTGCAATGCTAAATGAAGTCCAACTAAACAATGTCGATTTTTTATTAAGCCCATCTGTAAAGAATATTCATTGGGCTCATTTGGAAAAGATTGATTATTGTATAATTGCAGGAGAAAATGCAGTAAAAAAGAGTATAAATAAATTAAAAAAAGAAATAAAAAAAAGATGGTTAATAACACTTCCAAAGAGACTCTTTTAGAGAAAATTTTCTTGACCACTATCAAAGAAAAACCATACCAACTCAACGATAATCAAAAACAAAAATTTCTTCTTTACAGCGAACTTCTTCAAAAGGTTTCTTTTAGAAAAGATTGGATTAAAAGCCACATTATTAATTATGGAGAAGATCTGAAAACTTACATAAAAATTCACAGTTTTTGGATAAATTTGACTTAATTTATGTAAAACAGTAGCAAAAATGGACAAAATATTAAGGATTATACATCCTTTTTTGACAAAATATGGTAAATTTATAATATTTAAAGGAAAAAATGTTGAAAATGAGCTTAAAAATGCAGAAAAATGGATTAAAAAGCTCAATTTAAACATAGAAATTATTAAAGAATACCCTCTTGGAAAACTTGTTATGAGAAGTAAGAGAATAACTCCTGATACGAAAAAAATTAAAAGTTGATTATCCTTTTATTTTTTTATAGAAATAATTTTTATATGGAAACATTCGCACGAATGTGAGAATGAGAAATTTTATTTAATGCAGCACCTCTTTTGCAAAATAAAGTTTTATATAAGAAATGGCAATGTATATCTATACTCCAAAAGATTATCGTAATAAAATTACACAAAAAGACCTTATTTCCTTTAGCATCTCTATTGGAGAAACAGACCTTTTTGTCCAGGCAGATAGACATCTTTCAAGATATACATTAAACGTAGTAAAACAATATAGAAGAGAAATTGAAGATTATATTATAAAAAATCCTACTTTTCAAAAAACATTAAAGCCTTACAAAATAAAAGAGCCGGCTCCAAAAATTGTAAAGGACATGGCAAAATACAGTAAAATCGTAGGTGTTGGACCAATGGCGTCTGTTGCTGGCGCTATTGCTGAGTATGTTGGAAAAGAACTATTAAAAAAGTCAAAGGAGGTAATTGTTGAAAATGGTGGGGATATATTTTTAAAAACTGCTCAGAACAGAATAGTTGCCATATATGCAGGAATCTCTCCATTCAGTTTAAAGATTGGTATTGAACTACCCGGCTCAGATAAACCAATTGGTATCTGCACATCCTCCGGGACAGTGGGACACTCCTTAAGTTTTGGGTTAGCAGACGCTGTTACAGTAATTTCAGAATCCTGTATTCTAGCAGATGCCTGCGCAACTGCTATTGGGAATCTAATAAATAAAACAAATGGTTTCCAGAAAGGAATAAAGTTTGCAAAGAAAATTAAAGATGCTCAAGGTGTTTTAATAATAAAAGGTAATAAACTGACTGCATTTGGAGATGTGAAACTCACAAAAATATAACCAAATTATCTTCCTTTCCAAACCGCCCCAAAACTAAAAAACTCTACTTATCCGCCACTAAAGATTGGCGAGGTCTAACCCGCCACTAGGAATCGGCGGGGTAAAG
>CAYYAU010000066.1:0-6342 GCA_964469765.1 uncultured Clostridia bacterium
GATAAATGTGGCTCCTTTTTCCAAAAGGGCTACACTTACTGGCTTTACTGAAACATCCTCTTTCCAGGAATGAATCATTGTAAAGTTTAAGTACCCACCTTTTTTAATAAAAAACTCAGAAATTCCTAAATGAAAACTTTCATTAGCTGCTTTTGATGCAGAACATCCTGTAATAAGATAAACCTTTGCATCCTGTTCAATAACAATAATATTATGCACCTTTTGTTTAAATCTCTGTGCTTTCAAAAACAAACATGCCTGAATAGGAAGTTTTACTTCTTTCCCTTTTTTAACACGGATAAAATAACCGCCTTCCGTATCTTTAGGATAATCTCTTTTTAATAACCTAAAAGAAGACCCGAAATATCTACGGACATCAGAAAATTTCTCTAAAGCCTGTTTTGTACTTAGTATCTCTATACCTTCAAATAAACTATGAGAGAACAAAACATTATTATCTTGCTGAAGAAAACTTGCTGAGCGAGTCTTTTCAGACAAATCCATTCCAGAAGATATAATACTTCTTACATCTTCTTTCTCAAATTTCTTCTCTAAATTTCTTTGCGTCTTTGGCATTGTTTACACTTTCCATATCCTGATTTTCTTATGCTATCAAAAATCTCCTTTGGATTTCCCACACACCATATCTTACCATCAATCATTACACATCCTCTTTCTGCTTTCACATAATCTAAGATGTAACCAGTATGAGTAATAATAAGGGCAGATTTATTTTTTCTCTTCAAATAATCATTAAGAACCTTACCCATTATAGAAATATTTTCAACATCAACACCCGATTCCGGTTCATCCAAAAGTAAGAGAGCAGGGTCTTGGAGAAGCATTTGAAACAGCTCTGACCTTTTCATCTCTCCACCTGAAAAATTCAGGTTTACATCTCTATTTAAGTGCTCTTTTAATGAAAGTTTCTCTGCAAGTTCATAGATTCTATTTTCATCCTTACACAAAAACTTTGCTATCTGAATGAGTTTTACTCCTCTAATCTTTGGTGGATGTTGATACATTATTCCTAACCCCAATTTTATTCTATCTTCAATATTTAAATTATTTAAACTCTTTTCTTTAAAAATTATATATCCATTTTTTATATGATAGCCATTAAACCCCATAATTGACTTTAATAATGTGGTTTTTCCACTCCCATTTGGACCAAAGAGAATTAACACTTCTGATTTTGATATAGAAAGACTTATATTTCTAATAACAAACTTTTCAGAAACAGCTACTGATAAATTTTTTATATCAAGCATTTTTTCCTTTTTTTCCTACACACCATTTACATATTCCATAAAAATATCCTTGAAATTCTAATATCATATGGCCATCTACTTCCTTTTTCTTTAAGGTTTTACAAGGTGGAATATCTACATCAAATATCTTCTTACACTTCTTACACAAAAAATGATGATGAGGTTCTACTCTTATGTCAAAACAAGATTTGTCAAACTTTATCTTTACTTCTTGAATTAGGTTTTTATTCTTAAAGAAATCTAAAATTGCGTATACTGTTGCTAAAGAGATTCTTGGAAACATCTTTTTTATTTTAGAATAGATCTCTTCAGCGGTTAAGTGCTTATGAGTATCCTTAAGAATTTTATAAACAGCAATTCTTTGAGGAGTAACTCGGATATTCTTTTCCTTTAGGAGTTGGCTGGCAGAACTCATAGGAAGGAAATTCTACTACATTGGATACCTATTGTCAAGAATTATTTTTACATAAGAATCATTCTTAAATAGAAATATAAAAATTAAGATTCTTCAATATCAACACGAAGATGTCTTTTTATTTTTCTTTTTATTCTGTCTCCAATATTTTCAAGAACCGAGTAGATAATGGGAAGAATAATCAGGGTAAGAAAGGTTCCTACTATTAATCCACCTATAATAGAAATAGCTACAACAGACCTTGATGCTGAACCTTCTAATTTACTTACTGCAAGAGGAAGCATACCAAAGATTGTTGTAGAAGCTGTCATAAGAATTGGCCTTAATCTTATTGCTCCTGCTTCTATTATTGCCTCTGTTTTCTCCATTCCTTTTTTTCTTAATTGATTTATATAATCAATAAAAACAATACCATTATTTACAATAATTCCTGAAAGGATAAGGACTCCCATCCCAGTTGGAAGGCTCAAACTCTTACCAGTTATTAAAAGAGACAAAATAACTCCAACAATTGCAAATGGAACAGTAAACATAATCACTAATGGATGAATGAGTGATTCAAACTGAGCTGCCATAATTAAATATATCAGTAAAACAGAAAGAAGAAAGACCTCAGATAATGTAACAAATGTCTCTCTCATCTCCTTTGCTTCTCCACCATATTCAACAAAGTACCCTGGGGGAAAATAAATCTTAGAAATCTCTTTTTTTATCTTGTTCATTACACTTCCTAAATCTTTTCCACTTAAGTTGGATGTAACAGATATTACTCTTTTCTGGTTCTCTCTTGTAAGTTTTATAGGACCTCTTTCAAACTCAATGTTTGTTACCTCCTGAAGTCTTATAGGTTCTCCTTTTACATTCGGTACAAATAATTCTTTAAGGTCTTCTAAGTTTTTTCTATCTTCTTTTCTTAAGCGAACTCTTATATCAATCTCCTCGCCTTTATATCGCAACCTTCCAGAAACCTTACCTAAAAAAGCAGTCTCAATTGTATGAGCAATCTGAGACGTATTTAAACCAAGCCTTGCTGATTTTTCTCTATCAATATATATCCTAATTTCTGGTTTTCCCTTTTTTAAGGTAGAATCAATATCGTAAATGCCCTTTATTCTTTTTAGTTTATCAATAATTTTATTTGAAATACTTTCTAAAGTTTTTAGGTCCTTCCCAAAAATCTTAATATTTATAGGCTTTTGAGTTACGCCTCCCATAATCATAGCACTACCCATATCCATAAACTCAAATTTTACTCCACCAATCTTTGGAAGTTTTGAACGAATGCTTGAGATTACTTCTGTAAGAGTTCTTTTTCGTTTCGCCTTATCATAGAGTCTTATAAATATCTCACCTTCGTGAACACCTGATGGGCCTGTGCCAAATGCTGCATCTATTTCACCGCCTTTCGTAATGCCCAAAAAGGCTCCATATGTTTCTACGCCTTTTTCCTTTGAAACAATATCCTCAACCATTTTAACAACACGATTTGTTTCATCTAATGTCGTTCCCACCGGCATCTTTACCATAATTGTTATCATACCCTGGTCAATCTTGGGGAAATACTCCTTTTTAACAAATGGTGTTAACAACATAACTAAAATAAAACTCCCTAATCCAATAAAAAGAACTTTTTTCTTATTATTTAAAACCTTTTTAAGAAAGTTTTTATATTTCTTTTGAAAAAATGGGAAACTCATTTTGCTTGATGTTATTTTGTGTTGTTTTTCTTTTCTTTTAAATAGCTTAGAAGCTACCATTGGTACAATAGTTATAGCAACCAATAAAGAAGCAAGAAGGCTTGAAGTAACAGAGACCGCAAGACCTTTAAATATCTTTCCTGCTATACCACCTGCAAACAATAAAGGTAGAAAGACAGATACTGTAGTTAAAGTGGATGCTGTTATTGCCATTCCAACCTCTGTTGCTCCAAGCCTTGCGGATTCAACCCTTGGTTTTCCCAGCTCTAAATGCCTGAATGTATTCTCAATAACAACAATAGAGTTGTCAACAATCATACCAACACCTAAAGCTATACCAATAAGCGTTATAAGATTAAGTGTGTGTCCCAAAAAGTATAAAGGAATAAATGTTGCCATAATGGAAAGAGGAATAGCTACACCAATTGTTGCTGTTGGCCTCCAATTTCTTAAGAAAAAGTAAAGTATTATTATTGCAAGTATTCCACCCCAGATAGCATTGCCACTGGTTACTTTTATTATTTTCTTAATAAACTTTGCTTGGCTAAATAAGGTATGGATTTTTATATCCGAAGGTAAAAGTTTCTTTATATGGCTCAGTTTCCTTTCTATCCGATTGGATACTATAACAGTATTTGCGCCGGATTCCTTGCTAACCATTATCATACAAGAGTTACGTTTATTGGTCCGAGCATAATCGCGAACCTCTTTATGTGTTTGTTTAACAGTGGCTATGTCCTTTAAATATACGCCAACTCCATTTACCATCGTAATAAGGATATTCTTTATTTCATTTATATTTTTGAACTCCCCCATAGTCCTTATAACATATTCTTTATATACTTTATCAATATAGCCAGCGGGTAAAGTAACATTTTCTGAGGCAATTCTTCTCATAACAAAATCAAGTGAAAGTTTATATCCTTCAAGTTTTTTTCTATCAACTGCAATAAGAATCTCCTTTTCATATCCTCCATAAACTATACAAGAAGCTACACCATCTACCTGTTCTAACTGTTCTTTTAATATATCCTCAGTAAATTTTCTTAAACTTAAAGGGTCCCTTTTTCCAGTAACCCCATACGCAACAACAGGCATCATTGACATATCAAATTTAAAAACCATAGGACGAGTAATATCTTCGGGAAGAAAATCCTTTAAAAAATCAATCTTATCTCTTATATCCTGAGCAGCAAAATCAAGGTTTGTTCCCCATTCAAATTCAACCATTACAGCTGAAAAACCCTCCTGGGAAATAGAGTTTACATCCTTGACACCTTTAACAGTTAATACAGCCTCTTCAATTGGTTTTGTTACAAGGCTTTCTATATCTTCAGAAGAAACACCCGTATATCGAGTAATTACACTTAGTGCTGGATATGTTATTTCTGGCATAAAATCAAGACCAAGCCGAAGGAAAGAAATGGCACCAAGAACCACTATTATTAAAACTAACATTGTAGTGGTTATTGAGCGCTTTATTGAAAAATCGGGAAGATTCACCCTTGTGCTCCTTTTAGTCGCAGTTTATTGCGTTATTGCGTTGACAGATACTTTATAAAGCCTGAGTCTAACTGTGAAACTTTATCTGCCTGATTATATATCTTCTTAAAAGTCTCCTGATTAATGTAATTCATATCTAAAGCTACATAGAAAATACTTTGAATTTCTGCTGATGAAGATTTTGAAATATACAGAAATTGAATAAACTCCTTCGCTCTTATTTATTGCTTCATACACTATCCTAACTAATTTTCTCGCTTCCTGCCAAGCTTCTATTTCTTCAAATCGTCTAATCTTCATATTATACCAACCCTATAACGCTATAACCCTATAACGCTATTTCCACTTCAGTTCCTTCTATTAATCCATAATTTCCTTCAATAATAACCTCTTGTCCTTCTTTAAGACCTTCTTTTATTTCAATATTCTGCTCATCACAAGCACCTGTTAAAACCCTTATCATCTTTGCTTTTCCTTTTTCTACAGTAAACACCACTTCTCCTTCTGTCTCTTTTTCTAATACAGCCTTTTTAGGCACAACCAAAACATCTCTATAACTTTTGATGATTATATCTAACCTCGCAAATGTACCTGGTTTTAGAAGATATAGGCGGTTTGGTACCCGTGCTTCTACTTTAAATTTTCTACTTAGAGGGTCTGCAACCGGAGAAATATCCGTTACTCTACCTTTAAATACCTTATTTGGATATGAATCAACATAAACAGTTACATCTTGTCCCTTTTTAACCTTTGTTATCTCTTTTTCTCCTAAATAACCAATAACCTTCACATTTTTCATAGAAATAACCATAGCCACAGGTTCTCGTGGCATTGGCTGAGCAGGAAATACCGCTTCTCCTAAGTCAGCAAAATACATACTCAAAACACCATCAATTGGTGACTTTACTTCTGCATAAGAAAAGTCCATCGCAGGTTCATCTCTATCAATAAGAGCAATCACATCTGTCTCTTTTACATAATCACCTTCTTTTTTTACCTTTTTAATAAGCTTCCCAGAAACTTTTGCATACACCTTAACCTCTTTTTCTCCGTGAATATCTGCTGTTAATGATAAAATATTTTTAATATTTTTTCTCTTTACCTTTGTAATCTTGACAGGGGTGACATTTTCCTTTTCTATTTTCTTTTTTTTCTTTACATTACACCCGTTAATAAACCACAAACAGATAAAAATGGATAGTAAACAGAAAATAAACAAAAAATCTTTATTAAATATTTTTCTCATTCTAATCTCCTCCCTCCCGGGAATCTATCTGAGTGAATCTCTTTAAAAATATCGAATAGCAAGTAGAAAGTAACAAAAAAACTCCTTTTCTAAAGGGGAAAATACTTTATTTGATATTATCAGCGAGTAGCATCTATACAGTTTAAGAAAAAATTTCTTTTCCTCCTTTTCTCTCCTCAAGGAAGAATGAATTTTTTTGAAAACATTTAT
>CAYYAU010000067.1:0-6319 GCA_964469765.1 uncultured Clostridia bacterium
TATCGCTGAACTTTCAACGTTTGTCCGCGTTTAAATCAGCGTTATTCCGCTTCTAAATCAGTATAAAAGGCAATGAAAAAAACACTTAAAACAAAGTTAGGGCCTTTGGTTCTTAAAAATCCTGTAGTTTTATGTGCTGGAACATTTGGTTATGGAGAAGAGATATCAGCCGTTGTTGACATTTCGAAAATAGGTGCAGTTATTCCAAAAACCTTAACATTAAAACCAAAATTGGGAAACCTCCCACCGAGAATTAAAGAGACACCATGTGGTTTAATTAACTCTATTGGTCTTGAGAATATTGGTATAGAGAGCTTTTTAAAAGATAAACTCCCTTTTTTAAGAAAGAAGAAGGCATCTGTTATTGTAAGTATAGCTGGAGAGAAAAAGAAGGAGTTTATTGAAATTGCAAAGATTTTGGATAGTGAAGAGATTTCTGCAATAGAACTAAATATCTCTTGCCCAAATGTGGGTTTATATGGAAAGAGTTTTTCTCAAGATGAAAATAAAACTTACGAAATAGTATATATAACAAGAAAATATACAACTTTACCTCTTATTGTAAAGCTTTCTCCGAATGTAACCGATATGGTTAAAATTGCAAAAGCTGCAAAAAAGGCGGGAGCAGATATACTTTCTTTGGTAAACACTTTTAGAGCAGTTGTATTTGATATAAAAAGGAAAAGGCCATTTTTAGGGAATGTAATTGGGGGACTTTCAGGCCCTTGTATAAAGCCACTTGCTCTTTATTATGTATATATTATAAAACAGCATATTTCTATCCCTATAATAGGGATGGGAGGCATAACAACGGTTAACGATGCTATTGAGTTCTTTTTAGCCGGAGCAGATGCAGTTGGTATTGGCACAGCAAGTTTTATTAATCCAAAGGTGAGTTTAGAGATTATTAATAAGCTCAGCATGAAAAATCCAAAATCCAAATACTACAAAATTCCAAATTCAAAAGGGTTTGGAGTTTAATTGGTGGTTTGGTAATATTTGGATTCACAAGGATTTTTTAGTAATCTCGTTAAAAAATTTTGACAATAATAAAGAGAAGAAAAGGATTTGACGATGGTAAGCCCTTTAATTGTTGCATTAGATGTGAATAATCTAAAAGAGGAAGAAAAACTTGTTAAGATACTTTCTTCGTATGTTTCGGTATTTAAGGTCGGACTTGAACTCTTTTCTTCTTGTGGTGTTGATGCAATCAAGGTTATAAAGGAGTTTAATAAAGAGGTTTTTCTTGATTTAAAATTGTTTGATATTCCTAATACTGTGAGTAAAACTATAGAAGTAATAGAGAGTTGGGATATATATGCAGTAAGTCTTCATATTTTAGGTGGAAAAGAGATGGTCGAGAAAGCCTCCTCTCTTTTTACAAGACCGTATCTATGGGGAGTTACAATACTTTCTTCAATTGATAGAGATGGTTTTAAGCAAATAGGATTTCAGAATGATTTAGATAAGGTAAATCTAGATTTAGCACTGTCTGGAAAAAAATGGGGTATTGATGGTATTATCATATCCGGTGAAGCAGTTTCTTTATTAAGGAATAAATTAGGAGATGATTTCACAATTGTTACTCCTGGGATTCGTTTAAAAAGAGAGGAAAAAAATGATCAGAAAAGGGTTCTAACTCCTAAAGAGGCGATAAAAAAAGGAGCAAATTATATTGTGATGGGAAGACCCATTATTAATTCAGATAACCCTAAAGAAACTGCTGCAAAGGTTTTGAATGAAGTTTTGAGTGTGAAGGCTAATGGATATTCTAAAGATTCTTAAAGAAAAAAAAGCATTATTAGAAGGACATTTTCTTCTTTCTTCTGGACTACATTCAGGGCAATATATTCAATTGGCATTGGTTTTACAATATCCATTAATTGCAGAAAAGATTGCAGAAGCATTGGCAAGAAAGTTTAAAGATAAAAAAGTTGATGTTGTTATTTCTCCTGCTTTAGGGGGCATTGTAATAGGTTACCAGATAGCTAAATTTCTTAAAGCCCGCGCCATCTTTAGTGAGAGAGAAAATAGTAGAATGACCTTAAGAAGGGGATTTAATATTTTTCCCAATGAAAAGGTGTTAATTGTTGAGGATGTTGTTACAACAGCAAAATCCATTAAAGAGGTCAAACGTCTTGTTAAAAAGAAAAAAGGTACTGTTGTAGGTTATGGATGTGTTGTTGATAGAAGAAAAAATAAAAAGTCTTTATCCTTAAAGAGTCTTTTAAAATTACACATAAAAATATTTTCTCCTAGAAACTGTCCATTATGTAAAAAAGGGGTTTCCCTTATAAAGCCCGGCAGTAGAACATTTAAAACAAGGTAGAAATAAGAAGATGATAAAGATAAAACCATTTAGAGGAGTAAGGTATAATCAGGATAAGGTAGATTTATCTTTGGTGATGGCTCCTCCTTATGATGTAATTTCTCCTTCTGAGAAACAGGAGCTTTTAAAGAGAAGCGAGTATAACATTGTAAATCTTACCTTAGGTACAGAAACACCTGCTAATAATAAGAGAAATAATTGGTATATAAAAGCGAGAAGTTTATTTTATGAATGGTTAGAAAAAGGAATTCTTATTCAGGACCAAAAGCCTTGTATATATGTTTTAGAGGAAGAGTTTGTTTTAAATAATAAAAAGAAAAAGCGAAAAGGTTTTATATTTTTAGTAAAGATTGAGGATTTTAATAGAGGGAGTGTTATTCCTCACGAAAAGACCTTTGATAAGCCAAAAGAAGATAGAACCAATCTTTTAAGAGTCTGTAAGGCAAATTTTAGTTCAATCTTTACACTGTTTTCTGGGAACAAGACTGTGTGTGATATTCTTCTTAACATCCATCTATATGGTTTATTTGTTACTAAATTTAACTTCTTAAATATAGAACACAAACTGTTTAAGATTGAAAATGTCTCTATACAAAATGCTATTATTAATTCTTTAAAGACTACTCAGTTGTTTATTGCTGATGGCCATCACAGATATGAAAGTGCATTGGCGTACTTTCAAGAAAGACGAAATACCAATCCACATCATACAGGAGAAGAAAGTTATAACTATGTTATGGTGTATAGTTCAGATATCAACGACCCTGCACTTGCAATACTTCCTACACATAGAATAATAAGGAAGATGAGTAAAACCGGAATAGAGGACATTGAGAAAAAGTTATCTAAATACTTTACATTAGTTCCTGTTGAATCTAAAAAGGAGGTTTTAAATAACCTCAACCTCTCTGAGATTGCAGTTTCAATATATAAAGGCACATATATTTTGAAAAGAAAAAAGGATGTAAATTGGAGTAGACTTATTAAAGATGAGAAAAGTAAATTAGATGTTATTTTTCTTCATGATGTTATTATTGAAAAGATTTTAAATATAAATAGCGAGATAGATTATTTTAAAGATATCTCTTATGGATTAAATGAAGTAAGACACAATTCACAATCTATAGTTTTTTTTCTACCTAATCCAAGGATTAGTGACATAAAAGATATTGTTATTAAAGGGCAGAGGTTGCCTGGAAAAACAACATTCTTCTATCCAAAACTTACCACAGGAGTTGTAATTAATAAATTAGAATAAAGGTTATGAAAAAGATTTCTTTAATTTTACTGGTTATATTTATTTTAGGTTCACAAAGGCTTTACAGTAAAGAATTATCTTCAGAGTCTTTGTATCACTATTCATTAGCTCAAATTTATTTAAAAGAAGGAAAATTCAAAGAAGCAGCTGAAGAATATGAAAGAGTAGTTAGAGAAGATAAAAGTTCACTTTTAGTTCGGAAGGAACTGGCGGAGATTTATTTAAGTTTAGAGGAATATGATAATTTAAAGAAAGTAACAGAACAAATACTTAAATTAGATAAAGATAATATTGAAGCTTATTATAACTTAGCTGAAATATCTCTTTTTGAAGGTAATTATGAAGAAGCTATAAAATATTATCAAAAGATACTTAAGTTACAGCCTCGGAGTATAAAGGTTTATTTATATTTGGGAGCTATTTATGTCCAGATGGAAAAGATATCTAAAGCAATTCAGATATATAAGAAGATTTTGAATATCCAACCCAAAAATGTAGAGGCCTTTTTAGCATTAGGGTCTCTCTATTTCCATCAAAAGAAGTATAAAAAGGCAGTAAAGTTTTATAAAAACAGTTTACAAGTGGAAAAGAACAATTTTGAAGCAATGCTTGGATTAGGGAAGTGCTATTATTTGATGGATAAGATTTCAAAAGCAGAAAGAATTTTTGAAAGAGCACTGAATATACAAAGTTACAGTATTGATGTATTGTTTTATCTTGCTCTTTTATCGGAACAGATTGGGCAGTATGATAAAGCTGTTCAGATATGGAAGAGGGTTATTCTGTTATCCGAGGATGTAATTGATGCGTATATAAGATTAGGTATTATTTATCTTGATAAAAAGGAGTACGAGAAAGCAAGACAGTATCTTGAGAAAGGATTAAAAATTACTAAAGCAAACCCTAAGATATGGTATTTGCTAGGTTTTTGTTTTGAACAAGAAGAAAAGTTTAAAGAGGCGATTGATAAGTATAGAAAGGCGGTAGAATTAAAGATGAATAGTAGTAATGTTAACTTTCGTATAGGGGTTTGTTACGATTTGTTAGGAGAAAAAACCACAGCTATAAAGTATTTTGAAAAAGTAATTAACGCTGATTCAAATTATGCGCCTGCTTTAAATTATCTTGCATATACATGGGCAGAGAATAACGTAAATTTAGATAAGGCTTATAAATATATAGAGAAAGCTCTTAAGAAAGAGCCAAAAAATGGCGCATATTTAGACACTTTAGGATGGATTTATTTTAAAAGAGAGGATTATTCAAATGCCTATAAACAAATTAGTAAAGCATTAAGATTTAATGATGACCCAGTAATCCTTGAGCATTTGGCTGAAGTGTGTATTAAACTTGGGAAAATCAAAAAAGCAATAAAGATTTATAATAAAATTTTAAAGCAAGACCCTAAAAATAATAGAATAAAAGAAAAATTAAGATCTATAATAAGATAGAAAAAACAGAAAACAGAAAGATTTTATATATCAACAAAATGAGACTTTTTGCATATGCAAAGATAAACTTGTTCTTAGATGTAGGACCTAAAGAGAACTCAGCAAACCTCCATAAAATAAGGAGTTTGTTTCAAACAGTTTCTCTTAGAGATACTATTTACTTATCAGAAGCTAAAGAAGATACTATAGAATCGGCAGGATTTGATGTTCCTGAAGGTAAGGAAAATATCGTATATAAGGCAATAAAACTTTTTAAATCTTATACTAAAGAGAAAAGAGCTGTAAAGGTAAGGATTTTAAAAAGAATTCCTATCGGAGCAGGGTTAGGCGGCGGTTCCTCTGACGCAGCAGCAGTATTGAAAGGATTAAATCATATCTGGAGGAAGAATTTATCAATGCAACAGCTAAGTTTCTTAAGTAAAACAATAGGGTCAGATGTTGTATTTTTTCTTTTTGGAGGGACAGCGTGGGTAGAAGGAACTGGAGAGCAAATATACCCTATTTTATCTATAGGCAGAAGGACTGTTCTTATCACAAAACCGGATTTTAGTATCCCTACTAAAGAAATTTATCAAATGATAAAGAATCCCTCAATGATGGGGTTTAGAGAAAGAGTTGAACCTTTTGACCTTATAAAAAGAGTAAAGAGTAATTTGACAGTGAAGTTAGATTTTAGTAAAATTTCTTTTTTACGCAGAAGGTTTTTATATAACAGACTATCTGAATTTGTATTTTTAAAGTATCCAGTGCTTAAAAAAATTCAAGATAGACTAATTGAGTGTGGTGCAGATTTAACTTTGTTGAGCGGTACTGGTTCAGCACTATTTTCCCTTGTTAAAGATAGAAAAGAGGCTGAGGGATTAATTAAAGAACTTAAAAAAAGGTTTGAAAATCTAAGTTTCTGGTTAGTGCATACAGTTTAAAAAGAGTAGGAGGTGAGAAGGCTCTTCTGAATTATTAGTTAAGTTTTCTAGTTGAAAAAGGAGGATTTTGAAATGCAAGTTACTGAGGTTCGTATCTATCTTAGGAATGAAGACAAATTGAAAGCATTTGCAACGATTACCTTGGATGATTGTTTTGTAGTAAGGAATCTTAAAGTTATTCAAGGTAGACAAGGCTTATTTGTGGCAATGCCTTCTAGAAAGATGGTTGATGGTTCTCACAGAGACATAGCTCATCCAATTAATAACGAAACTCGTAGAGTAATTGAGGAGAAAGTTATAACTGCTTATAAGTCTAAACTAAACGAAGCACCTGTTGAAACAGTACAAAAGGAAGAAC
>CAYYAU010000068.1:0-6295 GCA_964469765.1 uncultured Clostridia bacterium
ATAAGTATCACCAAATAAAGGAGGATTTGAAACAAGTTCTGTTTCAGGCGGAGTATTATCCACAAAAACATTTGTCGTTTTAGCAACCTCTATATTATTTACTCTATCAATGCCTCTATATTGAATAATCTGGTTTCCACTTTCACTAAGTGTAACTGAATCAATATAAATTTCCCAGCTCTTTCCTTTATCAATGCTATACTCTATTTTTTCTATTCCAACACCCCTATCCTCACTTGAAAAAGTTATGAAAGTCTCGGAAGAGACATATACCCTCTTTTCCTTTATATATTTTGGCTGACTAATAAAGACCTCTGTATTAGCAGCTGTATTATCAACCAAAACAGTTACTTTCTTTTCACTTTCTATATTATCTAAATTATCTCTACTTCTAAACTTTATTATGTGTTCTCCTTCTTGAGAAATACTAAATGAACCAATATACACTTCATAATCTCCCGCATCAACTCCATACTCTACCATTTTCACACCAGACCCAGCACCATCATCACTTGAAACAGAAACCAATGTCTCTGAACTAATCCAGATATTTTTATCAGTATATAAAGGTTTACTAAAATTAAGTTCACTTACAGGTGAAGAGTTATCCAAAATCACAGTAACTGATTTAATATCCTCTCTATTACCAACATTATCAACACTTCTGTATTCTATGTTGTAATCTCCTTCTTCACCTTCAACACTAAAATCTCCATTATATATTTGCCATTCTCCTCCATTTATTCTATACTCCCTCAACTTCACACCACACGGTATCAATCCCTTATCACTGGTTTCCAAAGAAAACTTTGTATTAGATGTCACATATATCTTACCATCTACTGCTTCCCATTTTATACCTTTAATATTCAATATACTCTCTGGCGAAGTAGCATCCACTATTACACCGAATAACTTCTCTGTTTCCCAAATACCTGTATTATCTACAGCTTTATACTTTATGCTATGGAGCCCTTCTGTAGAGAAGGAGATTGGAGCATTATATCTTTCCCATCCACTATCATCCACATTTACTTCAATATGCTCAACAGAAGATACATCATCAGTTTCTAAAGCCTTTAATCTGTAAGTATATGATAAAGATGCAAAATTATTACTACCATCATTAAATAAAGTTTCACTTGGAATTATCACTGTTGTTGGAGCTAAATTAACATCCATTTTAACCAGCCCACTTTCAACAGCAGTGTTTCCTAATCTATCCACAGCAGATATTTTATATGTATACTCTCCATAAGGTAAAACTGACATCAAATTATTTCTTCCATCCCAGATATCTGAGTTATAACCTTTTTCCTTAGGAGCATTCTCTATTAAACTTCTCACAGGCACATTAACATTATGAGTATCATAAATTCCTATAGTAACCTTTGCTTTTTTGGATAGATTATAGTTAATAGAAGTGAAATTGAGCCTATCGGAATTCGGATTAAATATAAATGGAATAGCAGAAACATCGCTAATAATAAGAGGTTTATTATCAATTATCACAACTTTTTTATCTTCAATTGACTCTTTGCCTATTTTATCAATCGTTTTTAATCTTATTGTATACTCCCCATTTAGAGAGCTTGTATCCCATACCGCAAGTATACCATTATCAACTGGATTATTTAACATAACAATAGAAATCCAAGATACCGGCTCAACCCCTTCACCATAGTCTAAATAATACTTTTTGAAGAAAGGCCCTTTAGCGGTGCCTCTTATTTCAATACTTCCTTTTATAACTTCATTATTTTTTGGTGTGGTAATAATAGCAACGGATTTATCACCTATATTCACCTTAAGAGAATCTTCACTAACATTACCAACCTTATCAAATACTCTTAGTCTTAAGATATAAGAGCCTTCTAATCTTTCAGTATTCCAGAATCCCAAAATATCATTATTAACAGATGAGTTAAAACTACCTATACTCTGCCATGTTATATCCTCTTCTTTTTTGTATTCAAGAATATACTTATCTAAACTGTCATCAACTGCTATCCCAATTATCTTAACTATATCCTTTACAAGACTATCATTTTCCGGAGATTTAATCTGAGCCACAGGAAAAGTATTGTCTATTTTCAATGGAACCGTACTATATCTTATCTCTTTATTCCTATTAACCACAGTCAACCTTAAAGTATAACTACCATTAAGCCCTTTAGTATCCCATGTAGCAAGAACATCATTATCTACCGGATGACTTATTTTCCGTGTAATTGCTTCCCAGAAAATATTAGAATCATTGGGCCCAACATCCTCTCCTTTCGCATACTCCAACCTGTAATAGTCAAAATTATTAGCAGATGCTACACCAGTTATATCTATTATTTTACCAACAACCTCATTATAACTAGGCCAGGTAATTTCAGCAAGAATCGGTGTGTTATCCACATTCACCGAAACACTATCCTCACTATTATTACCAGCCTTATCTACTGCTACTAATCTAAATGTATAAACTTCATTCTCTAACGAAGAAGTATCACATTGAGCTAAAATACCATCACTCACTGACAAACCACCTCTCTTAATATTAACCCATATTTCTGGTTCAGTTCCTTTTCCATACTCAACTTTATACTCTTTTAAATTATCATCAGTAACATCTCCTATGATACCTATTATACCAGAAACAACATTATTCTTCTTTGGGTTTTTAATATTCACAACAGGTTTTCTGGTATCAACCTCAACATTACTTATTTTTTGGTCACTTAAGGTATTACTTAAATTAGTTGCTTCAATTTTATACTTATAAACACCATCATCTACAACCTTTTCATTTTTATTTTTTCCATCCCATTCAACTCTATTAATCCCGGTCTGCTGAGTTGTGGAAATAATTAAATCTCTTATTAACCGATTATTTGAATCATAAACCCCAACCGTTACTTTGGCATCTTCTTTTAAATTATAAAAAATCTCAACACTATCTTTAACACCATCACCATTAGGAGAAAAGATATTAGAAGAACTCGCAGGTAAAGTAATTATATATTCAGAAGGATTATCTAAATTCACATTTACCTTATCCTCAGAGGTGTTTCCAGCCTTATCTGAAACTGTTAATCTTAAGGTATATCTTCCAGAAACTCCTGTTGTATCCCATCTAACAAATGTGTTATCATTAACTAAATCATAAGAAAAACTAATCGGAATCCATATACCAGATGAAGTATCAGAACTACACTCTATACTATAACTTAAATAATTTTCATCCTCTGCTTTTCCTTTAATCTCAACAACACCATTAAGTCTCTCATTATCAACCGGTGATGACAACTTTGCTATAGGAGAAACCGTATCCACATTAACAAAAACAGTTCTTCCACCAGTATTTCCTGCATCATTAGTTGCTATAACCTTACATAAGTATTTGCCATCCTTAACAACATTTCCATTATCATCATAGCCATCCCATTTATAACCATACTGTCCTTCATTCTGTAACTCATCAACCACTAAACTTCTTACCACATCTTCTGTGTCTGGGTGGACAATTAAACAACTTACATTAGCATCAGAGGATAGTTTATAAGAAATATTTATAGAATCCTTTTTCCCATCTCCATTAGGTGAAAAATACTCAGAATCTATCATTACAGAAGAAGAATTTAAAGCAGAACTATTGTCCACCTTCACCAAAACTTTTTCCTGTTTAGAAACATTGCCAACAATATCTGAAGCATCAATCTTAATAGTATAAGTTCCATTATTTACAATATATCCTATTTCATTTTTCCCATCCCAGATATTAGAATTAACACCTGTGTTTTTAATACCATTATCCTCTAAAATCCGAATAAGATTATTGTTACTATCATAGACTCTAATTGTAACATAGCATTGTGAAGACAGCTCATCCATTAACCTATAACTTATCTTAGTTTCATCCTGTATTCCATCCTCATTAGGAGAAATAACCGATGGAACCGAAGAAACATTTAGAATATCTGGTGAAGTGGTGTCAATACACACTGTCCCATAGTTCATTGTAGAATCTAAACTCATATTCCCTGCTAAATCCTTTGCTATAATCTGATAATTATACTTTCCATCAGGAAGTGTTTTCCCTTCGGAATCTCTTCCATCCCACTTTAGATAAGCAACATCTTTATCACCTGTTTTTATTTCTTTAAATAATAAAACCTTATTATCAGAATCCAATATTGAAAAATACACATTCCCTGGTTCTGATAATGCACATTTTATCTCTGTAGTATCACTTAATTTATCACCATTTGGTGAGAATACAGAAGGCGTAACATTAACCTCAAGCAAAACAGGGGTTAATCTATCCAATGTTACAGAAACACTTACCTTTTCACTTTCAATACCTTTCCAGTTAGTAGAGACAGCAGTTATTAAATTCTCTCCTTCCTCAAGTCTAACATTTGATAAAGTAAACCTGCCACCAGGTTTAGTTTCAACCTTTCCCTGAAACTTATCATTACAGAAAACCTCAACAGTAGAACTCGGCTCAGTAACTCCTGAAACAGTAATTAAACTCTGGTTAGTTGGAGAAACTATCTCATCAATAAGGGGTGCTGGTGGAGTAGACTCATCCAATCCTAAAATATACCTTGAGAAATGTGGAATATCTGCAACTATTGTAACTATACCCTTTACTTCATCTGGAAAGCTCTTTCTAATATACTCAACCTCACTGTTAGGTTTAAAATGGTAAACCCCTAATTTTCGGATATCAAAGTCACCAATCATCTCTTTTAGTTTTTCCTTTGTATACTGACAATTAAGACTTGCAGGAGAGTTAATGTTAAATTCTATTCCAGCAGGTCTAAAATCATAAACAGGTCCAATAACCACAACATTCGGGTCATCAGGCACATCATCTAAAGCAATAGGAATAACATTTACTATAACATCCTCTTCTGGAGTAAGAGAATAGTCATATTCTGACACATCAGACAAAGTATCATATGAAAAATAAAGTTTAGTCTCTTCATAAGGTGTTGAAGCAAAATCCTGCTCTCCTTTTACAATAAGTTCTCCAATCTGTATATTCTGTTTAACCTCCTTTACATTCCCACTTTTATCCTCAACAGTTAAAACAATAACATAAGGACCAAACCTTCCACTAATATCCCAGCATCCTAAAAGACCATTATCAACTTTTGTACTTGAAGTGAGAATCTCATTCCATTCTGTTGGTTCAGAGCCCTGTCCATACTCTAACTTATACTTCTTAAAATCACTGCCTGCTGCTGTTCCATAAACCTTTAAGAACTTCTTCTGTCTTTCCATACTTAACCTAACATCAAATCTCCCATCCCTATTAACATTCTCAACAATTACATCAGTATTCTCTGTCCCATCCCTATTAACTGCCCTGACTTTCCAGGATGTAATCTCCACATCACGAGGTTTTGAATAAACATCATATATATTCAAACCTTTTAGTATCGGAGTCTCCATAGGCTTTTTACTATCAAAAACTAAGAAATTCGGTCGCCTACTTTCAATCTTTCCGGTAGACCATCCAGTATCAATTACCCAGGTATGAGCATAAAGTTTATTACCAACCATTTTAAGACTAACCTGAGAACTCCCACCAGTCCTTGTTACTGACCAACTTGTATCATTATTTGGTGCATTAAGACTTGACGTTGTGATATATTTATTACCCTCACGAGCACTCACAGTTGCAGAACCAAACTGAGAAGCCGACCAAGGTATTTTTCCAGAAACAGTGTAAGAAAAATCAACACTACCCGATGGCAACCATTTATCTACGCTATCTCCCGATACGGTATATCCTACATAATAAACATAGCTTTTCAATACGCAACCACTTTTACTCTGTGATTCTATTCCGCACCAAGTAGAACTACCTATGTGGGGATTCGCCCCATCATAACCGGTTGAAGAAACTGTAAGTAAAGGTAAATTGGTAAATGTAACCCCATAGGAAATATCTAACATAAATTTCAAAAGATTACATTTATAATAGCACCCAGACGCTATTTCAGGGGTATCAATGAAACATTGTTTATAGTCACGCTTCACAATTTCAATACTACCATCAGAGCCATAGGTAACCCATATCTTTACCTTTCCTCGTGGTCTCTTTGTAGGCCAGCCACCACTCCTTGCTCCAATATAAATATACCAATCTCCAACGTCAAGAGTCTGATGTCCATACCCAGAATCATCAGAACCTATTTTAGGATCAACACATTGTGGATTATCCTCTTTACAACGAATCCACTCTCCTCCTTTTTTATCTAGCTTATAATAAGTGGTCACTTCTTGTCTACGG
>CAYYAU010000069.1:0-6292 GCA_964469765.1 uncultured Clostridia bacterium
TAGCTCCTATTGAGCTCCCTATTATTACATAACAATACATCTTAAGTTTATTAAATTTAAGAAATCTTGCCAAAAGCACACTTGACCATATTCCTCCACCTGTAAATGGAAGTGAAGCAACAATTATAACTCCAACTTTCCCCCATTTCTGCGCCCTTTGTAGAATTTTGGAATGGAATTTTCTTTCTTTTTTAAACAATCTTTTTGAAAAAATTTTTCTCATAAAAAATATCACTTTTCTCCTAACAATCTTTAATCTTATTACAAGACCTCTCCATTTTACAGTATTTTCATAAAGGTAATAATAAAAAAATATAAAAAAACTATCAATTGGAAAAATGAGTCCAACAACAATATACCATTTACCAAAAACAGCAAGCCCATACGGAATTGAAACCATCCTTGTAAATAATATATGCGTCACCAAAAAAGAAAAATATAGTCCTAAAAACTTTATCAAAATAACACACCTTTCTTCTTAAACTTCAAACCATCATTGCATTAAAACGAATAAGGTTATTCTTTATCCAAAGTTTTTATTATGTCTTTAATCTCTTTCTTAATCTCTTTTAAGACCTGTATCGCAGCACTATCTTTCTTAAAGTCCAACTCTACTTGCCTTTCTTTTTTTCTTTTGTCTTCAAGCAAAAACTTCTTAGCACCAGCAATACTAAATTTTTTTATATAAAGAAGTTCCTTAATCCTTTCAATAAGTTTTAAGTCCTCTTGAGTGTATTTTCTTTGTCCACTCTCTCTTCGTGCAGGCCTCAAAAGCTTAAATTCAGACTCCCAATATCTTAACACATAAGGCTTAACACCAGTAATTCTACTTACTTGTCCAATTGAAAAATATTTCTTTTCAACAATATCCATTTAAATTCCTCTATAACAGTTTACCCTATGTTAAAATTTTTTTTGCTGGTTTAAATCTAACCACCTTTTTGGGTGGTAATTCTATAACTTCACCTGTTTTAGGGTTTCTTCCTTTTTTTGTCTTACGCATTTTTGTATAAAATGTTCCAAGACCTGAAATGGTTACCTTTTCTCCTCTTTTTAATGCATTTCTAATAGCAGAAACTGTAATGTTTACCGCATCATTAGCTTCTTTCTTAACACAGGTTACTCTGGAAACAATTTCTGTTAAATCACTTTTATTCATTTTCAACCTCCAAACTTTTAATTTACAGTTCTACTTCTGATTTTAATTGTCGTCCCATTAACTCATTTACCGTTTCTTTTGGATCTTTATTATTAAAAAGAACATTGTAAACCTGCTCAGTAATAGGCATAGAAATATCCTTCTTTCTAGACAACTCATATACAGCCTTAGTCGTAGGTATTCCTTCTACAACCATCTCAATCTCCTTTAATGCTTGCCTGAAAGGTATACCTTTAGCTAACTTTTCTCCAAAGTTTCTGTTACGGCTATACTTACTGATACAGGTAACCACCAAATCACCTAACCCAGAAAGGCCAGAAAACGTTAAGGGTCTTGCTCCTAAACTTACACCCATTCTTCTTATTTCAGCCAATCCTCTTGTAATTAAAGCTGCTTTTCCGTTATCCCCTATTCCTAATCCATCTGCAATACCAGCAGCTAATGCAATGGTGTTTTTCAATGCTCCTCCAAGTTCTACTCCAATTATATCATCTTGAGTATAAATTCTAAAGAAATGCGTATTAAAAACTCTTTGAATTATCATCATAAGTTCCTTATTCAATGAAGAAACAACTACAGATGTAGGAATCTTTCTACTCACCTCTTCAGCGTGAGAAGGTCCTGATATCACTGCAATATTATTACCAATTCTCTCATAAAGAACATCGTTTAAAACCTCAGATAACCGCTTGAATGTGCCTATCTCTATTCCTTTGGCCACATTAACCAATACTGTTGAGTTAGAGATATTCTGGTTAGGAATACGCTGAACAGTTGCTCGAATAGCCGAAGAAGGCACAGCGGTTACAATTAAATCCTTTCCTTTTGTAGCTTCATTAATCTCATTTGTTATTTCAATTTTTTCAGGTAGTTTAAGATAAGGAAGAAACTTTATACCTCTATTCTTTTTCAAAGATTCGTATTTTTCTTTATTAAACTCCCACACCGAAATATTAAACCCTTTTTCATATAAAAGAACCGCCAGGGTTAATCCCCAACTACCACCACCCAAAATGGAAATATTTTCTATTTTATTCTTTTTCATTTCCTTACTATAATTTAATCTTTCTTTCTGTTCCTTTGATTAATCTTTTAATATTAGGAAAATGTCTTAATATAATAATACAAGAAGCAACAATTGAAAGATAAATAATAAGTCTATCCTGTTTAAAAATCAGACAGCTCACTGGAAAGATAACAACTCCGACAATTGAACTTAAAGAAGCATAACGTGTAAATAAAAGAACCACTCCAAAACCAACAACACTAATTAACATAGGTAACGGTGCAAGAGCAAAAAAAGCCCCACATCCTGTAGCAACTCCCCTTCCACCTTTAAACTTAAGAAAAATACTTAAACTATGCCCCGCAATTGCAGATATAGCTGCAAGTAGACAAAGAAATGTATTATTAAAAACAGCCTTCATCATCCATACAGAAAAAAATCCTTTCCCAATATCTAATATCAGAACAGTAAGACCCGCAATATGCCCAACACTCCTATATACATTGGTAGCACCAATATTATGACTGCCAACTGTCCTAATATCAAAACCTTTTAGAAGATATGTAATTATATATCCAAAAGGGATTGACCCAATTAAATAAACTAAAAATAGATATACACTTATTTTAAGAAGATACATTTTTAAGTTTTAATCCTTTAATCTCTTTAATACCTCTTATATAATACGCAACTAAAGATAAAAAGGAACATAAAATAAGAAGAATGAAAACAGGCATTTGTAATATGTGCCAAAGAAAGTTTGGCCAAATAGAGTTATAATCTAAAAGAAGAAGAATTATACCGCTCATCTCTAAACCTGCTGTAGTTTTTCCTATAGTATTTGGTATAACTTTAATTGAGCCAGTAATATAGTGATAAAATATCCAACCCCCTACAATAAGCGTGTCCTTTATTAAAATAACTAACACTAAAAAAGGGAAAGACTTAAATAAAAGAATAAAATAAGAAATATCTAAAAAAAGCTTATCAGCAATAGGGTCAAGCATCCTTCCTAAAACTGTAATCTCGTCTTTTTTTCTTGCATAATAACCATCAAGCCAATCTGTAAAGATTGCAAGTAAAAATAAAAATAGACTCGCTGGAAAGTCTTTTTGTATTAAAAAGAAAATAAAAAAAGGAAGTATTAAAATTCTTAAAAGTGTGATAATATTAGCAAAGGTTAATATCATATTTTTTTAATTTTTCTTTTGTATATAGATCAACATATGCCTGAATAAAAACTCTATCTTTATCGAACTTTCTTTCTACTACCTCTCCTTTTTCATAAATAAAGTTTATCAAATCTTGCCTTTCTAAAGGAAAACTAAAACTAACTAAGGACCTAAACCGCTGGAAATGTTGAGAGAGTCTTTTCAATAATAAATCTATTCCTGTTCCATATTTAGCAGATATATTTAAACTCTCTTCAAATTTCTTTGATAATGAGTTTAATCTTGAAGCATCGTTTATTAAATCAATCTTATTAAATACAGTAATCACAGGTTTATCCAAAATGCCAAGTTCATTAAAAATCTCTTTAACAGTTTCCATCTGCTTTTTCCATAAGGGATGACTTATATCAACAATATGAATCAATAAATCAGCATTAATTGTCTCTTCAAGTGTTGCTCTAAAAGCAGCAATCAGTTGTTGAGGAAGTTTTCTTATAAATCCTACTATATCAACCGCAAGAATATCCTGATTATTAGGAAGTGTAACCTTTCTTATTGTTGGATCTAAAGTAGCGAATAACTTGTCTTCAACAAAAACAGAAGAACTTGTTATTTTATTAAATAAAGTAGACTTCCCTGCATTGGTATACCCAACGATTGCAACCAGTGGTAAAAACACATCCTTCCGTCTTTGTCTCTGTTGGTTACGATGTATGAGTATCTTATCAATATCTTCTTTTAACTTTGCGATTCTATCAGTAATCCTTCTTCTATCATATTCCAGTTTTTTTTCACCAGGTCCTCTTACTCCTATTCCTCCTACCTGCTGGTCAAGATATGTGCCTAAACCGCTTAATCTAGGTAAAAGATATGTAAGTTGAGCGAGTTCCACCTGAAGCTTTCCTTCTTGAGTATGTGCCCTGCGAGCAAAAATATCAAGAATAAGCCGTGTTCTGTCAATAACCTTAATATTAAAAACCTTTTCTAAATTTCTTTTCTGTGCAGGGGTAAGTTCATCATCAAATACCACAGTATCAATATCAAGGACAGCAATTAAATCTTTTATCTGATGTGTTTTCCCTTTACCAATAAAATAAGCTGGATCTATTTTCTTCCTTCGCTGAACTATTTTATCAACCACCTCACCACCTGCACTTATAACCAGAAAGGATAATTCCTCAATAGTTTCTGGGGTAGAATGAGTCTGGTTATAGGGTATCTCAACACCAATTAACAAAACCCGCTCTTTCTGTTTTCTTCTTAAATCTATAAGCTGTTTAATCTTGTCCTCTATTATGATAAAGGTTTATAGATAAACGCTCTTCTTAATATCTCATTAGCAACTTGAGAATAGTCTTTATGTTCACTCATCTCTATCCAATCAATATTTTTTTGTTTTTTAAACCATGTAAACTGCCTTTTGGCATAGTTTTTCGTAAGGGCTTTAATCTTTTTTATTAATACTTCTTTAGTATACTTATTCTCCACAATATATTCAACAATTTGTTTATACCCTAAACTCTTAAGGGATTTTAAATTAGGAGAATAACCTTCTTTTAAAATATTTCTTACCTCCTCTATCCATCCTTTATCAATTAATCTATCAACTCTACCCTCAATCCTTTTATAAAGGATATCTCTTTGCCATTTAAAACAGAATATTTTCCATTTAACATCTAATCCAATTCTCTGAGTAGTAAACCTTTGCCAATAAGAGAAAGGCTTTTTCGTAAGATAATAAACTTCTAGAGCCCTTACAATCCTTACACGGTTATGAGGATGAATCTTATCAGCAATTATAGGGTCTATTTTTGCTAATCTTTTATAAAGAACCTCATCTCCATATTTATCAGCAATTTTATATAATTTTTCTCTCAACTCTCTATTAGAACCTGGAGCTTTGCATAACCCCTCAACCAAACCTTTTATATAAAGACCTGTACCTCCCACTATAACTGGGGTTTTATTCTTATTAATTATCTGGACTATTGCTTTTTCTGTTTCGTCAATAAACTGCTTTACATTAAACTGTTCATCAGGAAAAACTACATCAATAAGATAATGAGGAATCTTCTTTCTTATATTAACAGATACTTTATCACTTCCTATATCAAGGTGTTTATATACCTGCACAGAATCAGCTGAAATAATCTCTGCATCTATTCTGTGGGCAATTTCTAAACTTACCTCAGTTTTTCCTGAAGCTGTTGGACCGGCAAGTATTAAGACTACTGATTTCTTATTCACGTTGAAAACGACTCTTTAACTCTTTCTTTGTAATTCTTATCATTGTTGGTCTTCCATGAGGACATTGAAAAGGATATTCACATTTTTCTAAATTCATAATTAGACTTTCCATCTCCTCATGGCATAACTTGTCTCCCCACATTATAGCAGACCTACATGCAACTAACTTAAGAATCTTATCAGTCAATTCGTCTACAAGGTATCTTTTTTCTTTATACTCCTTTGCCAAGATTAAATCTACAATATCAAGGACAAATGAAGGTTCTACCTTGCCTTTAAAAACCGATGGAACAGACTTTATTACAAAAGAACTTTTCCCAAACTTTTCAATGTCAAAACCTAACCTTTCAAAAAACCCTTTTTCTTTTTCCAATACTTTCTGTTGAGTAAATCCCACATTGAAACTTACAGGAATTAAAAGACCCTGGCTCTCAATTCTATCTGAATGAAAAGCATTTTTTATTTTCTCATACAACACTCTTTCCCAAGCAGCATGTTGGTCTATTATATATATTGTATCTTTATCCTCTGCAATTATATACTTATTATCAATCTGCACTAATGGGGTAATTGTTGTCTCTTCAGAAGCTAATGGCTCTTTAACTAAAGAGGGTTTAAACTTCACTCTTTCTTCTTTAAAAAGTTCTAAACTCTTTTTCTCTTCAGCGACAATAGATACCTTTTCCTTTTGATTTTCTATTTTCTCTT
>CAYYAU010000070.1:0-6292 GCA_964469765.1 uncultured Clostridia bacterium
GTAGTTTAGGGGTCAGACCTTGACATTGGACAATCCTTCCTTAAATCCTTCTGATTCTCAGGATATCTAATGACCATTGTAGATTTTGCTTGGTAAATACCATTACTAAATGTATAATCAGATTATATAAATAATAAAAATATAGTGAAGATAAAAAAAGATAAATAAAAGTATTTTTAGATATATAAAAAATTTCTTGCAAACACATAAAAAACATATTATAATTCTGTAATACTAAAAAAATTTAGTAATACGGTAAAATGAACTATCTTGAATTTATTCAAAAAGTCCCTTTAAATATTCCATTTACTACATATCAATTATCTACATTTTTTCCTAATAATAGTCTTAAATCTATTCGGCAAAGTTTATTCAACTGGCAAAAACAAAATAGGATAATTAAATTGAGAAGAAATTTGTATGTTATAAGTAATGAAAAAATTGATATTAGACTAATTGCAAATAAAATTTATGAACCTTCTTATATTAGTTTAGAATACGCATTGAGCTTTTATGATTTAATTCCTGATGTGAGTTTCCAGGTTACATCTGTTACAACTAATAAAACAAATAAGTTCACAAATAAATTGGGGAACTTTTTTTATCGGCATTTAAAAAGAGATTTTTATTTTGGATTTTATTATTACGAGAATGTTTTAATTGCGGAAAAAGAAAAAGCTCTTTTAGACTATTTTTATTTTAATTTGAAGAATATTAAGATGGAAAAACAATATCTAAGAGAATTAAGGTTTCAAAATATGTATCAACTTAATAAAAGAAAAATAAAAAGATACTTAAATAGATTTAATATCAAAAGATTAAACTATTTTGTAACATTTTGTTTAAAATTTTATGAAAAAGATTATTGAAAATTTAATTAAAGAAACATCTAAGTCTTTCTCACATCATATACTACGAGAGTTTTTACAAGTTCATATTTTATATTGTATCAGTAAATTTAAGTATTCTAAAAATTTAGTTTTTTTAGGAGGAACTGCACTTAAAATTTTCTACGGAACTTCTCGGTATTCAGAGGATTTGGGTTTTGATTTATGGAATATAAAAGTTAAAGAATTTAAATTTATTCAATTACTTCAATATATTTGTTCCTATTTTAATAAACAAAATTTTAAGTGTAAATATACATATAATCAAAAATCAATTGGTTTTAAATCTTTTATTAAGTTTCAAGATTTATTATCTATATATGGATTATCATTAAATTATAAGGATGTATTATCTATTAAATTAGAAGTTGACACTCAACCCAATCCCAATATAAAAATTCAGACTGGAATAATTAATAAATATAATCTGATGTTTCCTATAGTAAGAAGAGATTTATCCTCTTTAATGGCAGGTAAAATTTGTGCAGTGTTCAAAAGGGGTTATAATTTAGGTCGGGATTTTTATGACCTTGTATGGTATCTTTCTAAAAAAATAGAACCAAATTATACCTATTTATACGATGAATTAAAAATAAAGAATAAAAAGGAATTAATTCAAGCATTGCTTAAACTAACCAAAAAGATGAATATTCCTAAACTAATCAGTGAAGTTAGGCCATTTTTGATTAAAGAAGAGGAGTTGTTTATCTATTCACAATTTAATAATTTAATTAAACAGTATAGTTTTGGGGTCAGACCTTGACATTGGACAACTTTCTTTTCTTAAATAGTTTCCTTTTACAGAGTTTTGTTTATTTTTACTCTCAGAAAGTAAATATTGTAAATATACCCTTTAAAAAATTCTTGACATAGATACCTGATTTCGTATAATATGATACTAAATATGGAATCTATATCAAAGGATAAAGCAATAAAAATATTGTTTCAGAAAAAGATTAGTCTTTTTAATGTTTCGGATGCTAAAAAGATTTTTAGAGTTAAAAAAGATAATACTCTTTATAAGCTTTTAGAAAGATTAGAAATAAATGATGTAATAAAAAGAATAAGTAAAAGTAAATATCTTTTTTTATTATTTAGAGAAATAAATGATTTTGAATTAGCTAATTTTTTAGTTACACCTTCTTACATTTCTTTAGAGTCAGCCCTTTCGTTTTATGGAGTATTACCTCAGTTTCCTTATACAATTACCTCTGTTACTTCTGGTAAATCCAAAAAAGTATTCTATCAAGATAAAGAATATGAATTTGTCCATCTAAGTGTAAAGTATCTTATTTCTTATATAAAAAAGGATAATTTCTTGATTGCTACTCCTGAAAAGGCGCTTTTAGATCAGCTTTATTTTGTAGCAAAGAAATTAAGAAAAATTCATTTTGAGGATTTAGATTTGAGGATAATTAATAAGAAAAAATTTAAAAATTTAACTCGGGAATATAAATTTATTCCTTTACAAAAATTAATTAGCAAATTAAAAATATGTTGAATAAAGAAGTTGCACAAGATTTGGTTAAAACTTTAAAGATAGATATATTTACAGTTTATCGGGAATATTTGCAACTTTTATTTTTAAAATATTTTTATAATCAAAAAGGCTCTGAAAAGGTATATTTTAAAGGAGGAACCGCATTAAGGTTTTTATATGGTTCATTTAGGTTTTCAGAAGATTTGGATTTTACAGCAGAACTATTAGAGAAACAGATAAAAGTTTTAATAAATAAAACTCTAAAGGATTTAAATAAAGAAATGACAAGAGTGATTTTAAAGAAGATAGAAACAAATCGTATTTCCTTTTCAAGTAGAATTGTCACAGAAATTCCTGAATTTAAATTTCCACTTTCGGTAAGATTGGATTTTTCTTTAAGAGAAAGGCCGATTTTACCTACTTCTTCTTATGTTGAAACTATTTTTCCTGTAAGTCCCTATCCACAAGTTTGTTATTTAAGGATTGATGAGATACTTTCTGAGAAAATAAGAGCAATTTTAACAAGGAATAGAGGAAGAGATATTTTTGACTTATGGTTTATTCTTTCAAAAAAGGTTTCTATAGATTGGGATTTAGTAAATAAGAAAATGGTTTGGTATAAGAAAGGAGTTGATTTAGAAAAGTTAATTTGCGCGATGGAGAATTTCCCCGAAGAAGAGATAAAAACTGACCTTACTAGATTTTTGCCTATTACCCATAGAGGTTTGGTTGGGAAACTTAAAGGGCTAACATTGGAAAAACTAAAACAAATTTAAATTAAGTATCAAGAGATCAAGGGGTCAGACCTTGACATTGGACAATTTTCTGAATATTTTTGTTTTTGTAGAATTTTGTTAATTTTTACTTTATGCATTGTAATTTCAGGGTTCATTCTTTATGTGGAGATAAAGGCTAATATTTTTTTAACCGCAAGCAAAATGTCTTCTTTATTAAACAGATTTTAGCAGTTATTCACTGTGGCTTGAAAAGGTTCTTATAAATAAATTAGGGGAGAATATAATAAAAATATTAGAAAAATAATTATGGAGAAAAGAAGAAATAAAAAAATTATTATAATGGGTGCTGGTCCTGCTGGACTTGCTTGTGGATATGAATTATCTAATAGGGAAATTGAAGTTAGTGTTTTAGAAAAGGATGATATGGTTGGTGGAATAAGTAGAACTATAAATTATAAAGGGTACTATTTTGATGTTGGTGGGCATAGATTCTTTACGAAATATTCAGAAGTAGAAAAACTATGGCATCTTATTCTTGGAGAAAGGTTCCTTAGGGTATCCCGGCTCTCACGGATATATTATAGAAATAAGTTTTTTTATTATCCTTTGAGGCCTCTGAATGCTTTACTGGGAGTTGGTTTTTTAGATACATTTTTAATTATTTTAAGTTATATAAAATCAAAACTGTTTCCCTATAAAGAAGAAAAAACAATAGAAGAATGGGTATCTAACAGGTTTGGAAAAAGGTTATACAATATTTTCTTTAAGACATACACCGAGAAAGTTTGGGGCATTCCTTGTTCACAGATTGGTTCTGAATGGTCTGCTCAAAGGATAAAAGGATTATCTCTAAGTTCCGCAATCAGAAATGCTTTAATAAAACCAAAGAGTAAAAAGATAAAGACATTAATTCAAGAATTTGAATATCCTGTATTGGGTCCTGGAATGATGTATAATACATTTAAAGAGAATATTGAAAAATCTAATAGTAAGGTTTTATTAAATTCAGAAGTTATAAGTATCAATCATAAAAATGGTAGAATAAACAGTGTTACAGTAAAGAACAAACGAAATAATGAGGTTTATAAAATAGAAGGGAGTGATTTTGTATCAAGTATCCCAATATCTACGTTAATTAAAAGAGTAAACCCACAACCTCCGGAGTTGGTTTTAAAGGCAGCGGATAAACTTAGATATAGAGGACTTCTGGTTGTAAATGTAATCATTAACAAAAGGAGTCTGTTTCCAGATAATTGGATTTATATTCATTCACCTGATGTTAGATTGGGAAGAATACAAAATCCAAAGAACTGGAGTAGATATATGGTTAGTGATTTAAATAAGACGACTTTGGGTTTGGAGTATTTCTGTTTTAAAACAGATGACCTGTGGAATTTGCCAGATAACGAGATGATTGCATTTGCTGTGGATGAGTTAGAAAAGATTAAGATTGCAAAAGCAGAGGATGTTGAAGATGGATTTGTATTTCGTATGCCAAATGCTTACCCTGTGTATGAAATAGGATATAAAGAATATTTAGATGTGATTAAACGTTATCTTTCTCAATTTGAAAATTTACAGGTTATTGGTCGGTGTGGAATGTATAAGTATAACAATATGGATCACTCAATAATTACAGGACTTTTAGCAGCAAGAAATATTTTAGGAGAAAAACACGATATCTGGAGAGTCAATGAGGGAGAAGAGTATTTAGAAATAAAAAAAGAGTATTAAGAAAAGTTCTGGATTTGGTTAAAAGAATATAAGAATTTATTTGACAATAAGAGATTAATTTTATTAGAATAAGTTTATTCTACATCGTAATAGTGCCAAGGTAGCTCAGTTGGTAGAGCGATAGACTGAAAATCTATGCGTCCCCAGTTCGATTCTGGGCCTTGGCACTTTTTTGGATTTTTAATTGTTAATTCTGCATTTTGCAATAGATACGGGCCCATAGCTCAGTTGGTTAGAGCACCTGACTCATAATCAGGGTGTCCGGGGTTCAAGTCCCTGTGGGCCCAATTGTTATTTAAAAATAGGGTATAGGAGATAAAAGATTAAATTATGGGAATAAAACCTATTATTGCGCCTTTTGAGGAGTTTTTAGATATGAAGGTTCTTGAAAGAAAAGAAGGTAAATCAAAGGTTAGATTGGACTATAGAAAAGAGTTTGAAAATCCAAATAACTTTATGCATGGCGGGGTGATAACCTCTTTATCCGATACAGCGATGGCTGTTGCTTTATCTTCTATTTATAGAAATTCTAATTTTTCAACAGTAAAATTAGAGATAGAATTTAAAAAACATGTTAATAAAGAAACTATTATTGCTTATGGAAGAGTTATAAAAAAAAGAAAGAATTTTTCTTTTTGCGATGCAATAGTAAAAAATAAAGATGATAAGATAGTTGCTATTGCGAATGGCACATTTTTTTTACATAAGTGATTTTTAAGTTATGAGGAACTTTAGTGCCTTCTATTAAGTACCCTTATGTGGTGCACTTTTTAGCAACGGAGGCTGATTCAGAGGGGGGTGAAAAGGGTTCGACAGGGATAATGAAGACCTTGGGTGCAAGTCGGAGGTGGTTGGAACTCCGTTACAATCCGACTAAACTATAAGCGCCAACTACGCGCTTGCGTAATTCCCCTACTTATTAGGGGACGCTCCTTCTATTATTTTCTGTTGGATAGAAAGGGGTGTAAGAAAAACAGGATAGTCTTAAGTTTTTGTCTTTGGAACTTAAGATGAAACTTTAAAAGGCTGGCACTTTTCAATCCTGACTATGGGAGTGAAAAGTGTAAGATTAAAACATAGCCTAAACTTGTAGATACCAGGTTGGAATATCTCTGGACGCGGGTTCGATTCCCGCCACCTCCATTTGGAGAGATTCTTACCCTACTTCAAAAAATAGAGATATCCCCTATTCCTGATTCTTACTAAATTAAAACACATTTAATTTTTAATTGTATTTTACATTTGACTTTTGATGAATATTATGCTAATATTTATCAAAGCATTGATGAAAATTAGGAGACAACTATGGAACATTATATCCCAAGAGAAATTGAAACAATATGTCTGAGACGCCTTAAAACAAATCTAATAACTGCAATTATAGGAGCAAGACAAGTCGGGAAGACCACTCTTCTTATGAGACTTAAGGAGATTGTATCTACTAAAGGTATCAT
>CAYYAU010000071.1:0-6212 GCA_964469765.1 uncultured Clostridia bacterium
GCCTTTATTTTTTAGCTAAAATTTATAATGATTTTGAAAATTTATTTTCCGCTTAGGGGAAGGAAAGACAAAAGAACAACAAAAGGAAGCAGAAAACAAATTTTCTTAAATCTAAGATAAATTTTTTAACGCTAAAAAAGAGAATATGAATAAAATTTTTCTTGAACTGTTTAAAAGATTATAAACAGATTAACGCGGATAGCAATGCTGATTAACGCTGAATTATGTATCCGTGTGGTTCCGCGTTTAAATCAGCGTTATTCCGCTTCTATATCAGTATTCTAAAATTCTTTAATGTTCTTCGAAAAATTTATTCTTCTTAATAAAATAAAAAAAATTGAATAGAGAAAAGGGTAAATATGATTTTAGTGATTGATAATTATGATTCATTTGTGTATAACTTAGTTCAGTATTTAGGAGAATTGGAAAAAAACATCAAAGTATATAGAAATGATAAGATTTCTATTTCTGAAATAAGAAGGTTAAAACCAGCAAGGATTATTCTTTCCCCTGGTCCAGGAAGACCTGAAAAGGCTGGAATTTGTGTTGAGTTAATAGATAAGTTTAAAGAAACAACTCCAATACTGGGTGTATGCCTTGGTCATCAAGCGATTGGTATTTGTTTTGGCGCAAAGGTCCAAAGAGCTCAGAAAATTATGCACGGTAAAACATCTCTTATTTTTCATAATAGAAAAGGTATCTTTAAAGATATACCATCTCCTTTTTCTGCAACTCGGTATCATTCATTAATTGTGTTAGAAGATGATTTCCCTTCTTCTTTAAAGATTATTGCATGGACAAAAGAGAATGAAATTATGGGTATTCAACATAGAAAATTTTCTATATATGGTGTTCAGTTTCATCCAGAATCAATTCTTACAACACAAGGGAAGAAGATTTTAAAGAATTTTCTTGAAATGTAGCAGGATATATGGAGGAATATGATAAAAGAAGCAATCTCAAAGGTTGTAAGAAAAGAGAATCTTACAGAAAAAGAAGCAATAGAGGTTATGAATGAAATTATGGAAGGTGAGGCTACCGAGGCGCAAATAGCCTCTTTTATAACAGCTTTAAGGATGAAAAAAGAGACTGTTGAGGAGATTACAGGGTGTGCAAAGGTTATGCGAGACCATGTTACAAAGATTAAAGTGAGAAAACCTCTAATAGGAATTGACAGAGATGAGATTAATATAGAAAAAGAGACAATTGTTGATACCTGTGGAACAGGCGGAGATAAAACAAACACATTTAATATTTCAACAGTGTGTGCGTTTGTAGTTGCTGGGTTAGGTGTAATTGTTGCAAAACATGGAAACAGGGCTGTTTCCAGTCATTGTGGAAGTGCTGATGTGTTGGAAGCATTGGGAATAAATTTAGAAATAACTCCATCACAGGTAGAAAGATGTTTAAATGAAATAGGAATTGGTTTTTTATATGCTCCTCTTCTTCACACTGCTATGAGGTATGCAATAGGTCCAAGAAGACAAATAGGGATAAGAACCATATTTAATATTTTAGGTCCAATTACAAATCCAGCAGGGGCAAATGTTCAAGTGATTGGAGTATATACTCCAGAACTTACTACTTTATTAGCAAATGTATTAAAAAATTTAGGTACAAAGAGAGCCTTTGTAGTATACGGTGAGGATTCTTTAGATGAAATTTCAATTACTGGAAACACGTTTGTGGCTGAACTTAAATATAATAAGGTAGACAACTATACAGTTGTTCCGGAAGATTTTGGATTTAAAAGAGCAAGTATTGAAGATATAAAAGGTGGTAATGCAAAAGAAAATGCAGAAATAGTGCTTTCAATTTTAGAAGGAGAAAAGGGAGCAAAAAGGGATATTGTTTTAATGAATGCATCTGCTGCTTTGGTTGCTAGTGGAAAAGCAAAGGATTTTAAAGAAGGAGTGAAATTAGCGAGTCATTCAATAGACTCAGGGTTAGCATTGAAGAAATTAGAGCTTTTAAGAGAGTATACAGTTAAGTAATGAATATTCTTGATAAAATTGTAGGAAAGAAAAAAAAACGATTAGAAATAAGAAAAAGAATATTACCTCAATCAGAGATTATAAAGAAGGTTAACTCATTACCAGCTACTAAGGATTTTTTAAAGGCGATATCAGGCAATAAGGTTTCTATAATTGCTGAGATTAAGAAGGAATCACCTTCAGCTGGTGTAATTCTGAAAAGGCTATATTTAAAAAAGATTGTTTCTGCCTATAATGAAACAGGTGTCAATGCCATTTCAGTGCTTACTGAAGAGGACTTTTTTAAAGGCCGATTACCTTCTCTTATGGATGTAAGAGATTTAACCGAGCTTCCTATTTTAAGGAAGGATTTTATTATTGATGAGTATCAAGTATATGAAAGCAGGTTTTTTGGTGCTGATTGCATATTGCTAATAAGTAGGATTTTAACACAAGAAAGGATTGAAAAACTGCTTGAGATAGCGCACAGTTTAACATTAGATTGTTTAGTTGAGGTTGATTCAGAGGCTCAATTGAGGAAGGTGTTAAATACAAAAGCCAAAATAATTGGGATAAATAATAGAAACCTAAAGAATTTTAAAATAGACCTTTCTAAAACAAAAAAACTAATTAAGAAGATTCCAAAGGATAAAATTATAGTTTCTGAAAGTGGAATAAAATCTTTAAGGGATGTTTCACTATTAAAAACGTTTCCTTTAGATGCTGTTTTAATTGGTCAATATTTTCTTCAAGCAAAGGATAGAGTGAAAAGAATTAATGATGTCAAAAGATTATTAGCAGATTAACTCTAATGGGCTATTTTTTAAACCAAATTTAAGATAGGAGGAGAAATGGAAAATGTAAAAGTTTTTTTAGATGAAAAGGAGATGCCACAAGCATGGTACAATATTCAACCTGATTTACCAGAGCCATTAGCGCCACCAATTAATCCAAGAACAAAAAAACCTATTTCCGCAGATGATTTAGCACCAATATTTCCAAAGGCATTGATTGAACAAGAAGTAAGTCAAAAACGCTGGATTGAAATTCCTAAAGATGTTTTAGACATTTACAGAATGTGGAGGCCAACACCGTTACACAGGGCTGTTTATTTAGAAAAGGCTCTTAAGACGCCTGCAAGAATATATTTTAAAAATGAAAGTATAAGTCCACCGGGCAGCCACAAACCAAACACCGCTGTTGCACAGGCTTACTATAATAAAAAAGAAGGAGTAAAAAGAATTACAACTGAAACTGGAGCAGGTCAATGGGGAAGTGCCTTATCCTTTGCGTGTAATATATTTGGACTTAAATGTACAGTATATATGGTAAAGATTAGTTATGAACAGAAACCATATAGAAAGATTCTAATGCAGGCATGGGGAGCAGATGTGCATTCCTCTCCAACAAACCTTACAAAAGCAGGGAGGTCTGTTTTAGAAAAAGACCCAAACTGTTTAGGCAGTTTAGGGGTAGCAATTTCAGAAGCTGTGGAGGATGCAGCAACTCATGATGATACTAAGTATTCTTTAGGTAGTGTATTAAACCATGTACTTCTTCATCAAACAGTTGTTGGCCTTGAACTTAAGAAGCAGTTAGAGATTATAGGTGAAAAACCGGATATCTTAGTGGGATGTGTTGGTGGTGGCTCAAACTTTGCTGGGTTTTGTTTTCCATTTGTGAAGGATAAACTTGACGGAAAGGATATACAGATTATTGCTACTGAACCAACCGCTTGTCCAACATTAACAAAAGGTCCTTATACATATGATTTTGGAGATGTGGCACAGATGACACCATTACTGAAGATGTTTACATTAGGTCATTCCTTTATTCCTCCAGCAATTCATTCAGGAGGACTCAGATATCACGGCGACGCTCCTTTATTATGTCTTCTTGTGAATAAAGGCATCATTGAAGCAAGGGCATATCATCAAAAAAGTATTTTTGAATCAGCAATACTTTTTACAAAAACAGAAGGAATTCTTCCTGCACCTGAGACTGCGCATGGAATTAAATGTGCAATTGATGAGGCAATTAAATGTAAACAAACAAATCAGAGTAAAGTTATAGTGATTGCATTTAGTGGACATGGACATTTTGATTTATCTGCTTATGAATCATACCTTTCAGGGAAACTTCAGGATTATGAATATCCAGAGCAGAAGATTAAAGAGGCATTAGAAAAGGTTCCTAAGATTTGAGATGGTTAAGATAAAAATATGTGGAATTACTAATGAGAAGGATGCTATTTGGGCTAGTAATTTAGGTGTGGATTATTTAGGATTTAACTTTTATAAAAACAGTCCAAGAAAGATTTCTTTTTCTTTAGCAAAAGGTATTATCTCAAAACTTCCTTCATATGTAATGAAGGTGGGTGTTTTTGTAAATGAGCAGTTAAAGTTTGTTGAAAGAAAAGTAAAGCAGATTGGATTAGATTTAGTTCAGCTTCATGGAGAAGAGCCTTTTCAATATTGTGATGAATTAATGAGTAAAGGTATTCGGGTGATAAAAGCCTTTAGAATTGGGAATAATTTTGATATAAATGTTGTCTCATCCTATAATACAGATTTTTATCTTTTAGATACTTATATCCCTAATATAGAAGGAGGTACTGGACTAAGTTTTGATTGGGAGAAGGCTGTTAAGATTAAAGAATTGAATAAACCAATATTCCTTGCTGGTGGATTAAATTCTGATAATGTGAAGGAGGCTATTGAAAAAGTAAAGCCGTATGGAGTTGATGTTGCTTCTGGTATAGAGAAAACGCCAAGAAGGAAGGATTATGATAAAATGCATACGTTTGTAAGAAATGTAAGAAATGTAAGAGATGTAAAGAAGTAACCACTGACATTTCCACCTACGCGGTGGAAAATAGGTAGAATAATGAAAAGAATTCCTAATAAAAAAGGTTATTTCGGGAAGTTTGGTGGAAGGTTTGTTCCAGAAACACTTTTTTCTGCTTTAAAGGAGCTTGAACAAAGCTATACAAAGATAAAAAGGGACAAGACCTTCTGGGAAGAGGTTAGTTATTATTTAAATACATTTGCAGGAAGACCTACCCCATTATATCTTGCTAAAAATATTTCAAAGAGGTTTAAGCAAAGGATATATCTAAAAAGAGAGGATTTGTGTCATACAGGAGCACATAAGATAAATAACACATTGGGACAGATTATTCTTGCTAAGAGGATGAATAAAAAAAGGGTTATTGCTGAAACAGGGGCTGGTCAGCACGGTGTTGCTGTTGCAACGGTGGGTAGTCTTTTTAATTTTCCATGTGACATTTATATGGGTAAAAAGGATATAGAAAGACAAAGACTTAATGTGTTAAGAATGAGACTTTTAGGAGCAAATGTTATTCCGGTAACATCTGGCACACAAACTTTAAAGGATGCTGTTAATGAAACAATAAGGGATTGGGTAACTAATGTCAGCACTACATATTATTTATTAGGTTCTTCAGTAGGTCCTCATCCTTACCCAATGATAGTAAGGGATTTTCAGTCAGTTATTGGAAAGGAGACAAAAAAACAGATTCTACAAAAAGAGCATCGTTTTCCAGACTATCTTATTGCTTGTGTAGGAGGAGGGAGTAATGCAATAGGATTATTTTATCCATTCTTTGATAATGAAGTAAAGTTTATAGGAGTTGAGGCAGGTGGTTTAAATAGATATAACAATGCCGCTTCATTGACTTATGGCAAAATAGGGATTCTTCATGGAACAAAAAGCTATATCCTTATGGATAAAAACGGTCAGATTCTGAATACGTATTCAATTGCACCAGGCCTTGATTATCCAGGTGTTGGTCCTGAGCACAGTTTTTATAAGGATATAAAAAGAGCAAAATATGTTACTGTTACTGATAAGGAGGCAATGGATGCCTTTAAAATGCTTTCTCAAGAAGAAGGAATAATTCCTGCATTAGAACCAAGCCATGCACTTGCTTATACATTTAAGTTAGCAAAAGAAATAAAAAATAATAGCTTAATAGTTGTCTGTCTTTCTGGAAGAGGAGACAAGGATATGCATATATATGAAGAATACCAAAGAACAAAACCAAATATCAAAAACCAAAAACCAAAGACCAAAAATTAGAAGCTAAAAGGGGAAAGGAAAAAAGAGAGTAATCAGTTATCAGTAATCAGTTTATAATCTACAAAAAACAGTAACAAGTATGGAAAATCCAAATGTCCCTCCATACACTTGTCCGCCGTCTGTTTGGAGGAAACGGCG
>CAYYAU010000072.1:0-6208 GCA_964469765.1 uncultured Clostridia bacterium
ATTGGAGGGGTTCAAGGGGAGGAAAATTTTTGCCCGCGAGCCGTCAGCAAAATTGCGAAGCAATTTTGCGTCAGTCGGCGTCTGGATTTTGCTCAAAGAAGGTTCGAATTTCGCCCAACAAACACCAGTTGGAAAGTTTGAACTAAGGTTTACTTGTATTAAATAAGAAATACCTACGGGGTATTGGCGTGGAGAAGGTAAATTAAAAATGCCAGAGGTGGGACTTGAACCCACATCCTGAAAATCAGGAATGGTTTTTGAGACCATCGCGTATACCAATTCCGCCACTCTGGCAAAAGTCATTCATATAGACAAGAAAGTAGTTTAATTGTAGTAAATATTAAAATTGATGTCAAGAATATCAATGTGTACTACAGGAGGAAAATATGGGAAAATATAAATTGGAGGAGTTTCTAAAAAAAGCAGAGTCCCATCTTAAAGAGATAGGGAATAAAGTAAAAGGTGCAGCAAAAGACTTACAACAAGAAGCATTTTATGGAGCAATGATAAGTAGGATTAAGCTTGAAGAGATGGGATTAAAGAATAAACAAAAACAATTATTTACAAAAATTGGTAAGATTATCTCTACAATGGTAAAAAAACTTCCTGCTCAAATCCATATAAAAGAAAAAAGTAAATTAGCAAGATTATTTGAAGAAAATAAAAAAATAGAAAAAGAAATAAAACAGAAACAGACTAAAACTAATCTTATACGAAGAGAACTGGCTAAAATAAAAAAAGCTAAGGAAAAATAAAAACTGAATTATGCCAAGTCTTTATATTCATATCCCTTTTTGTAAAAAGAAATGCTACTATTGTGACTTTAATTCGTATGATAACAAAACGGAATTGAGTAAGATATATATTGAAGCTCTAAAAAAGGAAATCTATTTATATAAAAATTCCTTTATAAAAACTATATATATAGGAGGAGGTACACCCAGTCTTCTGCCTATTGAAAATATAAAAGAGATTCTCTTTGAGTGTAAGCATAACTACAGAATTTCAAAAAATGCAGAAATTAGTATAGAAGTAAATCCTGAGTCTGTTAATGAAGAAAAACTTAAAATCTATAAACAGCTAGGAATTAATAGAATTAGTATAGGATTACAGTCAACTCATAATAGACTTTTAAAAATTTTAGGAAGAAGTCATAGTTACGAACTTTTTATTGAGAAATATCATTTAATAAAAAAGCACTTTTCTAATATAAATGTTGATTTAATATTTGGAATTCCTACCCAAACATTTACAGAATGGAAGAATACCTTATTAGAGGTTTACAGGTTAAAACCTTCTCACATTTCAACATATAGTCTTTCAATTGAGAAATCAACTCCTTTTGAGAAATTTATGAACTCCGGGAAGATAAAAATGGTTTCTAATGATTTAGAAGCAAAAATGTATAAATTCACAATAAATTTTTTAAAAGAAAAAGGGTATTATCAATACGAAATATCAAACTTTGCATTAAGAAACAAAAAATGTCTACACAATATATCTTACTGGAAAAATAAACAATATATTGGTATAGGTGCTGGAGCAGTAAGTTTAATAAAGGGAAAAAGACTTAAAAACCCCTCTAAAATTGAAGATTACATTGATACAATTCTAACAAATAAATTCTATAAAGAGGAAGAAGAAAAACTTACAGGAAGGAGAAAAATCTCTGAAAAGATTATTTTAGGATTGAGAATGAACGAAGGATTGGTTCTAAATGATAAGGATTATAGATATTTTTCTAAAGAAATTAATGAGTTAGTATCTTTAAAACTTCTATATAAAAACAGAAATAGAATAATGTTTACTAAAAAAGGCCTTTTATTAGGCAATTATGTATTTAGAGTGTTTTTATAAAAATTACAGTATACAAAAAGATGAAAGACTTATCAAAAATCTTAGAAATCAATAAAATTATAACATCAACACTTGATTTAAAAACTTTACTAAACCTTATAATGACAGAAGCAACAAAAATAGTAAATGCACAAGCAAGTTCTTTAATGCTTTTAGATGAAAAAACGCACCAACTCTATTTTGATATAGCTATAGGTGAAAAAGGAACACAACTTAAACAAATAAGGCTTAATCTTGGTGAAGGAATAGCTGGATGGGTTGCAGAAAATGCGCAAGCAGTTATCGTTAATGATGTAAAGAAGGACAAAAGATTCTTTCCAAAGATTGATGAAAAAATAAACTTTAAAACAGAATCTATACTATGCGTACCTTTACTGATTAAAAATCATATAATTGGAGTTATGGAAGTGATAAATGCCTTAGATAAAAAAGGCTTCACGGATGAAGATAAAGATATTCTTCTTTCATTTGCATCACAAGCTGCTATTGCTATAGAAAATGCAAGACTTTTTAATAATCTAAAAGAAGAAAAGGAAAAAATAGAAACTATTTTTAAAAATATGAAAGAGGGTGTTTTGATTATAAATAATGAAGACGAGATAGTAATTTTTAATGAAACTGCTGATAATCTTTTTTCAATCAAACAAAGGAATATCAAAAATTTTATAGAATTAGAAAATGATTTTGAACTTTTTCCTAAATGGCAGGAAGTGAAAAATAAAAAAATCTCCTTTATTGAAATGAAAAGAAAAAAGGGGAAAACCTTTTATATTGGTAATTATATATCAAGATTTCCAAATTCAAAAATTCCTTATCTAATAATGCTATTAAGAGACATAACGGAAGAAAAGAAAGAATCCCTTTTAACAAGAGAATTTTTTTCACTTATCTCCCATAAATTAAAAACCCCATTAACCAGTATTTTAGGATATATATCTCTTCTTTTATCTCAGTCGGATATTATATTGGGTGATTTTCAAAGAAATTCCTTGGGGATTATTGATAAAGAGGCAAAACGACTTTACCAACTCGTTGAAGAGCTTTTATCATTTACGCTTGTTGAAAGTCAAACATTAGATCTGGATAAACAAAATTTTTCTCTTGAGACAGTTATTAAAGAACTGTTATTCCTTTCAGGCTTAAAAGACGAATACCCAAATGCTGAAATTCTTGTGGATAACAGCGTAAAAAAAACACCAGTTATAACTGGTGATAAACAAAGAATTAAACAGGTAATTGAAGAGTTTGTAAGAAATGGCTTGAAGTTTAATTCTAAAAAGAATAAAAAAATAACAATAAGCACAAAAACCGATGGAGAAAATATTTATATATCTGTAACCGATAATGGTAATGGAATTCCTCCCGAAGAGAAAGAGAAAATTTTTAATAAATTTTATCAGGTTGAGGAATACTTTACAGGACAGATTGAAGGAGCTGGATTAGGGCTTTCTATGGTAAAGAAAATAGTTGAGGCTCATAATGGAAAAGTTTTTGTAGAAAGTGAAATCAATATAGGAAGTACCTTTACTATTATGTTACCACAATAAACCTATTGAAAAAAACCAAAAATGAAAAAGGGAAATTTAGAAAAAGCATTATCTTCAGTATCAAAAAAGGGACCAGAGTTTGTTGATATATATTTTGAAAAAAGTAAAGGAATAAATATATCTTTTCAGAATAAAAAACTTGATAAAATAATTACAAATTCCTCAGAAGGTTTTGGTTTAAGGGGTATTTACAAAGATGAAGTTTACTATATATCAAAAGGTAACATTTCATCTAATAGTTTAAATAAGGCTGTAATAGAATTCCCTGAATTAGAGCATAAAAGGAAAATAAATAATCTAAAGCTAAATTCATTAAGGAGTGTAAATTTCTCTGTAAAGATAAATCCTGATAGCATTCCATTAGAAAAAAAAATAAAAACTTTGAATAATCTTCAGAAGATTCCATATTCAATTGACTCAAGAATTACTCAAGTAAACCTGGGTTATTCCGAAAATCATAATGAATTTACAATTGTAAATACAAACAGTGACTATGTAAAAGAAACAAAGAGATACACTTCCTTAGTAATTGAGGTTATTGCTCAAGAAGGAGAGAATAAACAAATAGCAAGAGAAGTTATTGCTAAAATATCTGGATTTGAAATTATTGATATAGATACTATTTCAATGATTATTAGAGAAACTACTTTAAGAAGTTTAAAATTGCTTATAGCTTCATTTTCTCCTGTTGGTAAGATGCCAGTAGTGTTAAGTTCCTCTGCAGGTGGCACAATGATACATGAAGCAATTGGACACTCTTTAGAAGCGGATATTATACAAAAAGGTATATCTCCTTTTTATGCAAACAAAGTAGAAAAAAAGGTTGCTTCAGAATTTATTTCTGTTTACGATAATCCTACATTACCTTATCTATTTGGTTCTTATGAATTTGATGATGAAGCGGTTAAGTCAAGTAAAAAAGTTTTAATTGACAAAGGTATATTAAAAAGTTATCTTTATGATAGATTAACTGCAAAAAAAGATAGAAAATATTCTAATGGAAATGGAAGAAGAGCAGGGTATTATACAAAGCCAATTCCTCGAATGAGCAATACATATATTGCGCCTGGGAGGTTCTCTCCAAAAGAAATAATTGGCTGTGTAGAAAAAGGTATATTGGTAAAGAAAATGGGAGGAGGACAAGTAAACACAGCAAATGGAGATTTTGTATTTGAGATAGAAGAAGGCTATACAATAGAAAAAGGCAATGTTGGCAATCTTATAAAAGGAGCCATTCTCATTGGGAATGGCCCTGAGGTGTTAAAATCCATCACTAAAATAGGAAAAGACCTAAAATATTTTGCTCCTGGTAAATGCGGCAAAGATGGACAGCTCGTCCCTGTATCCGATGGACAACCGACACTATTAATTCCATCACTTATAGTTGGAGGAAAAACTTAAAACATCCCAATTTGTGGGATTAAAGGGGGGAACTTATGTTTTTAATTTATTGGAGTGTGGTTGCGCTTTTATGTGTTTTAATCATTGACAACTCATTTTTAGCATTGAAAGATTATAAGCAAAATAAAAATGTTATAAGATTAATTTTGCGATTTGGGATGCTTTTTATTCTTTTATTGGTTATTATTAATTCAACTGCCCGTTTATTAAATATGAGTATTGATATATCAATTCTTCCATAATGTAGTATAGCAAAATTAGTTATTATTGTGGTGTAATTTAATGAAACTAAGTAATTTCTTCTTTACAACACTTAAAGAAACCCCGAAAGATACTGAACTTATAAGTCATAAACTTATGATAAAAGCGGGCTTAATAAGAAAAGCAGCTACTGGTATTTATCAATGGCTCCCTTTAGGCTACCGGGTACTAAAAAAAATAGAAACTATTGTAAGAGAAGAAATGAATAATATTGAGGGGCAAGAAATATTTCTTTCTACTTTACAGCCAAAATCCCTTTGGACAATTACAAAAAGATGGAGTCTATATGGCAAAGAGCTTATAAGGATAAAGGATAGAAAAGGAACAGAGTTCTGTTTAGGACCAACACATGAAGAGGTAATAACTGATTTAGTTAAACAGATTGTCCATTCTTATAAGCAGTTACCTCTTCTTTTGTACCAATTCCAAACTAAATTTAGAGATGAAATAAGACCAAGGTTTGGTGTTATGCGGGCAAGAGAGTTTTTAATGAAAGATGCTTATAGCTTTGATAAAAATGAACAGCTTGCAGAAAAACATTACAGAAAGGTGTTTACTGCATACGAAAGGATATTTTCCCGTATTGGTTTTAATTTTAAAGCAGTAGAAGCTGAAACAGGACCAATTGGAGGCTCTTTTTCTCATGAGTTTATGGTGTTATCTGATGTTGGAGAGGAAGAAATTGTTGTGTGCGAATGTGGATATAGTGCTAATATTGAAAAGGCTAATTTCCATATTGAGGATAAACCAATAAATGAAAAAGAACAACCTCTTAAAGAAATAGCCACTCCAAACCTAAAAACTGTTGATGAGGTAAGTTCATTTTTAAGACAGCCAAAAGAAAAATTTATAAAAACATTACTTTTTAAAGATAAAAAGAATTTTATTTTAGTATTAATTCAAGGGGATAAAGAAGTTAATGAAACAAAACTAAAAAATTTTATTAATGACGATAATCTCAGATTACTGGAAAAAAAGGAGGTAAAAAAATTTATAGATATTCCTATTGGATTTATAGGTCCTGTCGGTATAAAAGAGCTCTTTAAAAAGAAAGGACAAAATCTCAAGATTATTGGCGATTTTTCAATAATGAATATTAAAAATGCAATAAGCCGAGCTAATAAAAAGAATTTTCACTTTAC
>CAYYAU010000073.1:0-6123 GCA_964469765.1 uncultured Clostridia bacterium
AACAAAAAAAGGTTATTTAAATATTTCAACTTCTTCTTTATGCCTTTTGTTTTCATAGGGATTGGAATTTTCAGATGGCAAAGAAGAAAAAAAATAAAGAGAAGATATATATGAAGAAAACTAACCTTATAAAAATACTTGTTGTATTTATTGTTCTTGTTTTTGGTGCTGTTATTATTTACATTGCAAAGCATAAACCAAAGGGAAAAGGTATTTTACCAAATATAAAAAAGGACGATATCCAGAAGATTACAATACTCAATAAGGAAAAAACATTAACATTCTCTAAGGATAAAAATATATGGAAGATTACATCCCCATTTGTCTATAAGGTGGATGAAAACAAATTTGATAAATTCTTATCTCAGTTTATCAAATTAAGAATAGAAAACCTCATTTCAACAAACCCAAAAAAGAAAGAAAAGTTTGGATTAAAAAAGGAAGAGGCTATTAAGATTGAGGTTTTCTTAAAGAAAAGAAAAACAGTAAGTTTCTTAGTTGGGAAAATGAGCGCTGATTATATTCATTTCTATTTAAGTTACCCAGATAAAAATGAAATCTATTTAGCTTCAGGCATTGAACGGTATAAACTTACTCAGCAAGCAGATAATTTCAGAGATAAAACTGTGTTTTCATTAAACTCTAAAGATGTAAAGGAAATAAATATTGATGGAAAAGAAAGGTATAACTTCTTTAAAAAAGATGATAGTTGGAAGGCAATTGTAAATAAGAAAGAAAAAAATGTTAATAAGGATAAATGGAATGAGTTTTTAACCTCAATATGTAAACTTAAAACAGATGGTTTTTATACTGAAAAAGAGAAGGATTTTGGTTGGGAAAACCCAACATTAAAAATAGAAATAAAGCTTAATAATGAACAAACTCATACTCTACTTATTGGTAACAAACACAACACTTATCAGTATTACGTAAAAAAGAATGAGGATAAAACGGTCTTTCTTTTCAATCAAACAAAGATTAATAACCTTTCAGAAAAACCAAAGTTAGCAATTCATAACTAAAATATCATCTTATTACTACAATCTTCTTTTTATCCTTTAAGCCAGGCCCTTCTATAAACACATAATATAATCCACTAGCTACCTTCTCGCCCTGCTCATTTGTTCCATCCCAAGATATATAATCTAAACCCTTTTCACTTTGTTTTTCCTCTTCCCAGACCTTTACCCCATCTATTGTATAGATTCTTACCTTTACTTTTCCTGTCTCTTCAATGTTATACCATATAGAGGCATTATTCTTTCCTTCTTTTTCTCTTATAACCGGTTCTTCTATAGATACTCCTCTCATATTCGTGTAGACTATATCACTTCTTACACCAATACAGTCTGAAGCTGATAATACCCTATTTATTTCTAAATCCCTTGTTTCAGGGGTAAACCTCATCCCTTGTTTACTAAAGTTTAGTGTCCATTTGCCCATCTCTAAACTCATCTCATAATACCCGTTTTTATCTGTCTTTATCGTTTTATCTTGAGCATAAGTGGTTATTTCTCCTTTTGGAATTGCTGTTATCAATACACCCTCTATTCCTTTTCCTAAACTATCCCTTATATAACCGGTTAGTTTATACTCAACTATCTCTACAAAATCTGGACATCTTAATGACTTCGCAACGCTTATCTCTTCTATTTTTTCAGGGTTAAACCTTACATCTTGTTTACTTGCCTGTATTGTCCAAACTCCAACCTCTAATTTAATTTCATAATACCCATTTTCATCCGTGATGGTTTTCTTTGTAACATAAGTGGCTGTTTGCCCTTGTGGTATTGCAGTTATCACTACCCCTTTTAATCCTTTTCCTAAATGGTCCTTTACATACCCGGTTATTGTATACATTTGTACTTGAGGCTTTATTCCTGTGAAATTAAGGATTTCGTCCTGTGAAATATTATCATACTGTTTAGATGAAGGCTCAAACATCATTCTATCTTTACTTGGTGTTACTGTCCAGTTAGTTGTTGTTATTGTTATCTTATAATAACCATTCTCATCTGTTGTGTATGTGACCAGTCCATATCCGTCATCCTCTGTTGCTGTTATTGTTACACCCTCTATAGCATTCTCGGCCCTATCCTTTACATATCCTTCTACTGTAAAGTTTGTCTTTACTTCTGGGCCAAAACCTGTTCGCCATATTCCCCTGCCATACCAATCCTTTACAATAACGAAATAACGATAGTTTCCTTTACTTGGTAAACTTTGTGTATATCTATAAACATTATTAGTATCGGTTGACTCCATTATAAATGGTGACCCCTCTATTTGTTGATAACCCCCTTTGTCAAAATAAGATATATATAACTCTGGATACCCTTCAAACATCTCATCTCCTTCTGGGTCAGAGTATTCAAGGGTATATGTAAACTCTGTGTTAACAGAACCATATGAAGGAGTTACTGTTATTTTTTGATTAGCATATTCTGGTGGTTTATTTGTAAACTGCATAATGAACATACTATTGCTATCCTTTTCTCCTCCACATACCCATATATCTGTATCCCTTCCAACAGCCATAGAGTGTATATCATCTTGTGATGGGAAGTCATCAATAGAATCTGTATCAATCTTATTCCAATTTTCCCCTCCATTATTTGTAAAGAATAAGTATCCCTCTTTTCCACATACCCATCCTCTTGAGTTATCATAGAAATATATATCTTTTAAATCCTTACTTATACTAATGTTAATACGCAACCAACTATCCCCACCATCTGTTGAATGTAAAACAGTCCCAGCTTCCCCTGCTGCCCATACTTCTTGAGTATCTATAGCATATATTGCCTGAAGATCAGAAAAGTCCCAGTCATATCGTTTAACCTCCCAGTTGTAACCACCATTATCTGTATACAAAATAACTCCATGTTCTCCACAAGCCCACCCTTTATTTTCATTTAGAAAATATACATCCTGTATATCCTTATTTTTTTCTTTTTCGGGTGGGTCCCAATCAGGAATATTTACTTTTGACCAGCTATTCCCACCATCTGTTGTATATAAAATTGTTCTTTTATCTCCTACTGCCCATCCATAATCACCATCTACAAAAAATATACTTTCAATTTCTTCAGTATTAGAAGGCAGTGCCACAGTAGACCAACTGCCACTAACTCCAAAATTATTACTCTTTAGAATAACCCCATTATCTCCATCATTATAGCTTCCAGAAGCAAATAGCATATTCTGTCTCTCATTAAAGAATATAGATACCAACTCCAAGTCTAAACAGGATGAAGATATTACGCCATTCAAATTCACTATTGACCAGTTCTCTCCATAATCAGATGAGTAGACCAATCTCCCTTGTTTCCCACCAGCCCAAACATAATCGTTATGAACACATATAGCCTTAAGTTCAGCTCCATATATTGAGGTGTTTTTGTATTTAACTTGCCAGTGGTCATTATCCGAAGCGTATAAATGCGGAATACAGAGCCCTATTATAGTTAATAATATAATCTTTTTCATCTTTTCCCTCCTATTTTCATTCTTTTATTACTCTTTTTATTCTTTTTAGTGCGTTAACCGCTTCTTTATTATTAGGGTCTAATTTTACAGCCTTTTTCCAGAGGTTTGCTGCTTCTTCCATTCTATTATCAGAATACATATCAAGTCCTTTATAGTAATACTGCATTGAGAGTTTTTCTCTATAGGCTTTATACTTCGTGGTTGCTATGTTAAGAAGTCCCTGTATTTTTTTATTAGATTTGTTATAATAGAGTGCATATTTAAAGTTTATTATTGCTGCTCTATAATTTTTCTTATTATATAACCTCTTACCTAACTCATAATAATATTGAGAAAGCTCATTCTTTATTTTAGAGATTGTATTTTTAGACTCTTTTAGATACCTATTAAACCGTTTATCAATCTTTACACCTTTTTGTGCTATATTTCTTATAATCATCCATCTTTTTAAACTATCTTTTAACCTATTAGCTCTGTACAGTTTTGAGGCTTTAATTCGTATCTGCTTTATTTCTTTCTCAATTGCCTTTACTTTTCTTTGTTTTAACAATCTTTCCCTTCTTAACCGCGCTAATTTCTCTTTTCTTGTTCTCTCTTTTTCTATTGCTTTAACCTTTTTCTCTACCTTGGGAAGATACTTTATTGCTCCTTCATGATTTGGGTTTATTTGAAGCACTCGTTTCCAGAGTCTTATTGTATCCTCATACTCTTTATTCTCAAGAAAGATATATCCTTGCGTAAATAACAGTTCAGGGTCAATACAGTACTGAATCCTTTTTTCAATTAAACTAAGAAACATCTTTGCTTTTTGATGGTGAGGGTTTAACTTTAACACTTCATCAAACTGCATCTTTGCATTAACCAGTTTATTCTCTGCATAAAACCTCTTTCCTTTATTATAAAACTTCTCTATTACATTTTTTATTTTAGGGCCTCTGGGAAAGGAAATGCTTATTCCCATTTGGTGTGTTGCTCCTAAATACCTCAAAGGAAGATATGAATAATCAATAGATACACCCTTTAGATTAAACCCAAATCCACAAGATACACTAAACTCAGAAGGTGTCTCTGAAACAATCTCCTTCTGAAGACCTCCTCTTATAGAGAATTCTGTTTCTTTTTTAGGCTTTAGAGTTATCTCTATTCCTGAATTAAAAGTAGATGCATTCCTTAAAGCAAAATGAAAGTCTGTATAGAAAGAAAGGTTAGAAACATCAGCTAATTTCTGGTTAAGTTTTAATCCAAGCTTTATCATTAATGGTATTGAATCTGACTTACCACCTAAATTAAGTTTTGTTCCAAAGTTCTCTATACCAATACCAATAGAGGTTTTTTCTAAAAGACTCTTAAATAAAAACCCTAAATCTAAAGCAAAGGCATCTGCTGTATCTGAACCTAATTTTTCATATATATACTTTAAGGTTATACCTGTTGTAATGAGCCCTGTCTCAAAAGCATAACTCAGTTGAACTAAATTGTTGTATGTATTTATTTCCTCTACATTACTTCCTTGTTTGTAAACATCAAACTTACCTAATGAAAGATAATTCATTCCTATCCCTATAACACCTAAAGGCTCAACCTTCTTTTTATCCCATAAAGGATAGCCTATTGCTATCCCAGAGTAATATGTGTTATCAATCCATAGGTTATGAGTAGTTTTCAACTGAACCTTGTTAAGCTGAGAAAGACCCGCTGGATTAAAAAACATTACAGAAACATCTCCATCATCATTTGCTGTAAAGGCATTACCTAAGGATACTGCCCGAGGTGAAAGTTTCATAAGAAGAAAGTCTGCTCCTGATGTGCCTGTATTTGTTTCATTTAATACCGCCCATGAATTTAAAGGAAAAAGTATAATTAAACTTATTATTAATAAATATTTTTTATACATTACTTCACCTCTTATTTATTCATTAGAATTACTCTTTTTATTCTGTTCTCATCTGGTAAAGAAAAATAAATAAAATACATCCCATTTGAAACCTCATTACCACTAAAGTTCATTCCATCCCACTGAACAGTATACTCTCCAGGTGATTGTGTTGTATTAACTAATGTTGTAACCACTCTTCCGGAGATACTGTAAACTCGGATTAAAACCTCACCGGATGTCCTAACTTTATATTTAAATTCCGCTTTTTCTTTTCTCCAGCGGTTGAAAAAATTAGTGATTGTTTGTATAGAAGAATTATCTTCTGGTGATTTAAGTTTTATATTTGAGTCTGTTTTTAACTCATCTGTAAAATATATAGCTGATAATAGAAAAATCATAGATATAAAAAATAAACTCTTCTTCATGTTTCTCCTCCTATTTGGCTTAATAACTTAAAAACTATTATTTCAACCATCTTTACGAAAGAACCTTTATTTAGAATTTAACTTTAAATGAGGCTTGTTGCCAATAATCAAAGTCTCCAATTAACCCGATACTATAATCAAAGTAGTATTTAAGTATCTTTATCCCAAAACCTGAAGTGAATGTTTCCATATTATTACCAAACTTATAACCAATTCTTAATGCTAACATATCTTTAAACCCATACTCAAACCCAATATCACTTAACATACCATTTTCTTCTGATTTAATCAACCCTGTCCCAATAACAACTTTGTGTGTTTTATAAATAGAGC
>CAYYAU010000074.1:0-4411 GCA_964469765.1 uncultured Clostridia bacterium
GTGGGCACACAGTAGGAGCAGGTGTAATAACGGAGATAATTCAGTAGAAGAAAAATCTCCGCCAAACGGGTATCTGCTATATTTCTGAAGAACGTCTCCGCGGGCAGTATGATGAGAAAAAATTAAAAATTAAAAATATTTTATATAACTGAATGAGGAAATGATTATATGGTAGAATCAAATATTGACGCAAAAATAGAGGAAGTTTTTCAGCCAGAAAGGGAATTTAAAGAAACGGTTGTTAAGGTCAATAGAGTCTCAAAGGTGGTAAAGGGTGGAAAGAGATTTAGCTTCAATGCTTTGGTTGTTGTAGGAGATGAAAATGGACATGTTGGAGTGGGTTTAGGCAAGGCAAATGAAGTCCAATCAGCAATCCAAAAAGGCACAGCATTAGCTAAAAAAAATTTTATATCAATAAATCTTAAAGGTTCAACCATCCCTCATGAAGTTATATCCTCATTTGCAGGGGCTCAGGTATTACTGAAACCAGCTATTCCAGGAACAGGGGTAATTGCATGTAACGCCGTAAGAGCAGTAATTGAAGCAGCAGGCATAAAGGACATTCTTACTAAATCTTTAAAATCTAATAATCCTATAAATGTGGTTTATGCAACACTTAAAGGATTAAAAGAGTTGAAGTCTTATGACGATATCACAAAACTGAGAGGAAAAAATAATATATAGCTCAAAAACGAGATTAGAAATTATGAATCTTACTGATTTAAAACCAAAATTTGGGTCTAAACAGAAACAGAAAAGATTAGGAAGAGGACCTGCTTCTGGTCATGGTAAAACTTGTGGCAGAGGCACAAAGGGACAGAATTCAAGAACAGGAGGAGGTACTAGATTAGGATTTGAAGGTGGACAGATGCCTCTTATAAGAAGGGTTCCTAAAAGAGGGTTTACTAATAAGTTTAAGAAAACTTATTCCATTGTAAATTTGGAGACTTTAGAGAAGAAGTTCAAGGCAAATAGTATTATTAACCCTGGGTTATTAAAACAAAAAAAAATTATAAATAAAATAGGTCGCTTAAAAATATTAGGGAAGGGTAACATTTCAAAACCCCTTATGATAAAGGCACATGCTATAAGTAAAAAAGCCAAAGAAAAAGTAATTGCTGCAGGAGGGAAAATAGAGCTATTAAGTTAGGAGTAAGAGATGATACAGAGATTTGGTGATATTTTTAAAATTATAGATTTAAGAAAAAGAGTTTTATTTACTTTAATGATTCTTGCGGTCTATAGAGTTGGAGCTTCAATTCCTACCCCTGGTGTGGATGCTGGGGCATTGTCAGCATTATTTAAGGGGCTTGCTGGAAGGACAATCTTCGGGTTTTTGGATATTTTTTCTGGTGGAGCATTAAGAAGGTTATCCATATTTTCTTTAGGAGTAATGCCTTATATTAATGCTTCTATTATAATGTCACTTTTACAGACAGTGTTTCCTTATTTAGAAAGACTTACAAAAGAAGGAGAGTTTGGTAGAAGAAAGTTAACTCAGATTACACGATATCTGACACTTTTACTTGCTGCGGTTCAATCCTTTGGTTTAACATTCTGGATGCAGTCGTTAAAAACACCCGCTGGCATATCTATTGTTAGGCATCCGGGGTTAAGTTTTCAACTGCTTACAATGTTAACACTAACCACAGGTAGCGTGTTGGCAATGTGGTTAGGTGAACAGATTTCTGATAAAGGAGTAGGTAATGGTATTTCATTAATCATTTTTGCTGGAATAGTTGCTAGACTCCCTTCCGCTTTAAAGAATGTGTTTGTTTTATTGAAGACAGAAGAAATGACACTATTTAGTGTTATGGCATTGTTTGCTGTTGCTATTGGGTTAGTTGCTTTGGTGGTTTGGGTTGAACAAGCACAGAGAAAGGTGCCTGTACAATATGCAAAAAGAGTAATAGGAAGGAAGATGTATGGTGGGCAAAGTACCTTTCTTCCACTCAAAGTAGACCAATCAGGAGTTATTGCAGTGATTTTTGCTAGTTCTGTTATGATGTTTCCTCAAACAATTGCCCAGCTTTTTCCCGGTTTACCATTAATGAATAAACTTCAACAATTTTTTCTTCCACAGAAGTGGCTATATCAGATATTATATGCTGGACTTATTATATTTTTCTGTTACTTTTATACCGCAATAACATTTAATCCAACAGACATTGCAGATAATATGAAAAAATGGGGTGGGTTTGTTCCTGGTATAAGACCCGGCCAGGCCACCGCTACTTATATTGATAACATTATTACTCGGCTTACTTTAGTTGGTGCAATATTTATTGTGTTTATTGCTATATTTCCCTATTATCCAATCAGTTGGTTAAATGCCCCAACGCGTCTAGCGTATATTTTTGGTGGGACATCTGTTCTTATTATGGTAGGAGTTGCCTTAGATACAATCGGACAATTAGAATCTCACCTTATAATGAGACATTATGATGGGTTTATGAAAAAGGGAAGAATTAAAGGAAGGTATTTTAATATAAAATGAGAATTATTATATTAGGTCCACCTGGTTCTGGTAAAGGAACCCAAGCAAGGATGCTGTCAGATTTTTTTAAAATGGAGTATATCTCAACTGGAGATATGTTTAGAGAAGAGATATCTCATCAAACAGAACTTGGGTCTAAGATTTCCCAGATTGTGGCTAATGGAAATTTAGTGCCTGACCAGTTAGTAAATGAAGTAATAAAAAAGTATTTAACTAAAAAGCAGTTTAATGGCGGATATATATTAGATGGATACCCTCGCACTATTGGGCAAGCTAAGTTTTTAGAAGACATTGAAGCGAAAATGGACTGTGTGTTATACTTTAATATTTCTGATAAAGAACTTATTAATAGAATAACATTAAGAAGAGTTTGTCCAAATTGTAAAACAGTTTACCATTTGAAGACAAAACCTCCTCAAGATAACGAAAAATGTGACATTTGTAAAGTAAAACTTTTTCAAAGGAAGGATGATAACGAAGAGACAGTGAAAAGAAGATTACAAGAATACCATGGAAAAACTGAACAACTTTTGAGATATTATAGAGATTTAGGTATACTTTATGAAATAAACGCCTCTCAGAGTATAAATGAAGTGTTTAATGATATTGTCGGGATATTAAAAAGATGATAGTTATTAAATCAAAATCTGAAATTGACAAAATGAGAAGAGTAGGAAAAGTTATAGCACGGATAGCAAGAAAAATCTCTGAGGCAGTTAGACCAGGAGTAACTACAAAAGAGTTAGATGATTTTGCAGTTACTCTTTTTAATAAAGAAAAAGTTAAATCTGCTTTTCTTAACTATAATGGTTTTCCGGGTAGTATTTGCACATCGGTAAATGAAGTTGTTGTTCATGGTATCCCGGATGGTTATTCCTTAAAAGATGGGGATATAATAAGCATAGATTTAGGTGGAGAATTAGATGGTTATTTTGGAGATATGGCATTTACAGTTGGTTGTGGAAACATATCACACAAAGCAAAAAGGCTAATAGATGTTACAAAACAGGCTCTTTATAAAGGGATAAATGTTATGAAAGAAGGAAATCATTTATATGATATTTCAGCAAAGATTCAGAGTTTTGTGGAGAGAAACGATTTTTCCGTCGTGAGGGATTTAGTTGGTCATGGTATTGGGCAGAGTCTTCATGAAGACCCTCAAATTCCAAATTTTGGTTCTCCAAATACCGGCCCTGTTTTGAGAAAAGGTATGGTTTTTGCTTTAGAACCAATGGTAAATGAAGGTAGTTTTGAAGTAAAAATTCTAAACGATGGATGGACAATTGTAACAAAAGATAGCTCTTTATCGGCACATTTTGAACATACAGTTGCTTTGACAGAAAATGGTGTAGAAATATTGACAAAAGAGTAGCAATGGCTAAAGAAGAAAAGATAGAGATGGAAGGTGTAGTTGAAGAAACGCTTCCCAACGGGATGTTTAAGGTATTACTTTCTAGTGGGCACAGAGTGCTTGGTTATCTTTCAGGAAGGATGAGATTACATTTTATAAGAATTCTTCCTGGGGATAAAGTAAAGATTGAGTTATCTCCTTATGATTTAACAAAGGGAAGAATTACGTATAGGGAAAAAGGATAAAAAAGGAAGGTTCAAAAATTAAGTGATGAAGATAAAAAGTTCTATAAGGCCTATTTGTAAAAATTGTAAAGTTGTCAGAAGAAAAGGGAAATTAAGGATAATTTGTTCTAACCCAAGACATAAACAGAAACAAGGCTGATAAACCACAAATGATAGCAGATAGAAAATTAAGGAATCTACGAGTCAATGAGTAAAATCGGGACTAAGATTTTCTAATCCGCCGTGTTTCTGGTGGAAAGAAAATCTACTTACCCGCCACTAAGAATCGGCGAGGTCTAACCCGCCACTAAAGATTGGCGAGGTCTAACCCGCCACTAA
>CAYYAU010000074.1:4511-6030 GCA_964469765.1 uncultured Clostridia bacterium
GGCGAGGTCTAACCCGCCACTAAAGATTGGCGAGGTCTAACCCGCCACTAAGAATCGGCGGGGTAAAGATTTTCTAAGAATTTTTATTACACTACGTTTATAAAAATTAAGAAAATCTACTAGGAGAAAGGTATGGCAAGAATTGCTGGGGTTGAAGTTCCTTCAAGTAAACGAATAGAGATTGCACTCACGTATATTTATGGAATTGGAAGAGCAACGGCTAATGAGATATTGAGGAAGGCAGATGTAAATCCAGATATAAAAGCAAAGGATTTAAACGAAACCCAGATTAATACAATTCAATCAATTATTCAAAAAGAATATTTAACAGAAGGTGATTTAAGAAGAGATGTCCACGCGAATATAAGAAGGTTGATAGAGATAGGTGCATATAGAGGAATGAGACATAGGAGGAATTTACCGGTTAGAGGTCAAAGGACAAGGACTAATGCAAGAACCCGTAGAGGAAAAAGAAGAACTGTGGGTTCTGTTCGTGCTTCTGCAAAGAGGCTAAAAGAGCAACAGAAAACCTAACAAATATACACACAACTATTTATGGAGATGGATAAATGGCTGAAAAGAAGGTAACTAAAAGAAAAAGTAAAAAGAAGGTAATGGTTTCTTCACCAGAAGGGACAGCCTATATTCAGGCTACCTTCAATAACACTATAGTGACAGTTACAGATAATATAGGTAATGTTATAGCATGGGCATCTGGTGGAGCAATTGGATTTAAAGGAACCAAAAAAGGAACTCCTTTTGCGGCACAGCTGGTTGCAACGAATGTTGCTAGAAAAGCTATAGAAAGAGGTATAAGACAGGTCAACATTTTAGTTAAAGGACCAGGTGCAGGAAGAGAAACTGCAATTCGTGCGATACAATCAGCAGGGTTAATGATTAAAAGCATTAAAGATGTAACACCAATCCCGCATAATGGTTGTAGACCGCCAAAACAAAGAAGAGTATAGATACGAAGCAGTAAAAAGATATGAAAGGGCTTAGAGGGTGATATGGAACCACAGAAGATTAGAATTAAATTGAAGGCTTTTGACCACAAAATGCTTGACCATTCTGTAAATGAGATTGTTGCTACAGTAAAAAGAACAGGTGCAAAAATTTCAGGGCCAATACTTTTACCTACAAAGGTAAAAAGATACACGGTATTAAGGTCACCACATGTAGATAAAAAATCAAGGGAACAGTTTGAGTTATGTATTCATAAAAGACTAATAGATATATTAGATTCTACACCTGAGACTGTAGATGCTTTAATGAAGCTGAATTTACCTACAGGTGTGGATGTTGAAATAAAACTTTGATAACCAGATGTAAATAATAAATGTATTTAAAGATAAGTTTTGTATAAGATAAGTAGTGGAGATATAGATAAAATTGGATGAAAGAAAAAGAGGAATCGCTGCTTTTTCCATACTCAAATATCGTCTTATGGACATCAATGTAGCAATTACCAGGGGAACTATACTTGGAGTTGTATATGCATTTGTTCTTGGTATACCTG
>CAYYAU010000075.1:0-6007 GCA_964469765.1 uncultured Clostridia bacterium
GGCAGTGGAAGTTTTAATGGAGACTATCAAGACCCTCAAGTGCCCGAAGGAGAAAAAAGTTTTAAAACAGACAGTAACAACAGAGCTGGCTGGGGAGTATTCTTCTCAGATGGAATAGATTTAAGTAAATATTTTACTGATTCTAATGATATAAATGTAATTGAACAATATCTTTTAAAGTTCTGGGTAAAAACTCCTGTTAATCTAAAAGTAGAAATAGAAAATATGAAAGGGGTTAAAAGATTAAGATATTTAAACACAGACTGGAATGTCAAAAAATGGGATGGAACAAATACCTGGCAGGAAATATGGATACCAATAAAATGGTTTGTGGAAAAGGGGGATGGTGGGTTTGATATTGATTTTTTAAGGCAACTAAAATCGCCTTTTTTAATCACTGCTGAAGAACCCAATGCTACTTTTTATGTAGCGGATGTCCGATGGGTAACTCCATCTACAGAGATTAATTGGGATGTTGATTTAAAAAATATTAATAATGATATTGTTGCAGACAATATTACCTGGCAGGAGGCAATCCCAGGAGATAATTGGAAGATTGCAAACCAGTATATTGAGATTAATGTTTCACATACAGGTGAACTTAACTGGGCTATCCAGATATATACTGATAATAAGGCTTTAGATGCCCAACCACGCTATACAGGTAAAAAAGCAGAAGGATTTAACCTTGTTTCCGAAGATAATGGAAAAGGAGCAATCCCAATGTGCTGGCAGGCTAAGGAGTTTAAGGGAGTACCGGAAGAACCTGTATGGTCAGATAATAGAGATGATGGAACGGCTGGGTTTACTGATTATCAATGGAAACTAATAAAGGATAAAAGCCAAACTGTAAACCCTTTTATGAATAATGAGGATTATATAAAGGTGTGGGATAGTAATGGCATCTACTGGAACGAAGGGGTAGGATTGGATTTAGACCCAAACCAATCTGGCTTTCAACCTTGTCCAGTAAATACACAATCACCAAACTATATTTATTTAGCAGCAAACTTTAAAAACGCAACAACACCACGGACATATAAAACGAATAAGTTAACTTTAGAACTATATACTCCTTAATTAAGGAAATGTAAATGAAAAATCTAAAATGTAAAATTAAAAATTTATCAGTTATTTTCGGACTTTGCCTTTTATACTTTACACTTTTTATCTTAAACTGCTCCTTATATGCTGGTATTATTGTTGAACCTGTCCGTCAGGAAATCTCAGTAAAACCTGGCCAAACTTTTAAAGGAAAATATACTGTTAAAAATCCTGATGATAAAAAAGTGGAAATTAATATATCAGCAAGACAATGGGTAAAAACTGGTATAAATAAAGATATTACTATAGATAATTGGCTAAAAATTTCTCCTACAACAATTGAGCTTGCTCCTCAAGAAAAGAAGGAAATAAAGTATGAGGTCTTTTTACCGACATCAACAGTGGGTGAAGTGTCTGCAATGATTTCTTTTGTGCCTGAGGCTAAAAAAAACCAGATGCTTAACCTTGTATTAAGTGTTTCTCTGTATGTTACTGCAAAAGGGACAGAGGTTATTGATGCAAAGATTTCTGATATAAGTCTCCATCAGGAAAAAGCTAAGAACTTAAAGGTTGCTGTTATTGTAAAAAATAAAGGGAATGTCCATATAAGACCAGAAGGAAGTGTTATTATAAAAAAAGGAAGAAAAACACTTAACACTATTAACCTTCGTTCAGGGTGGCCTGTTTATCCAGATAGAAAGTATGGCTACATAGGAACCTGGGCAAATGCTAACTTGAAAAAGGGTAAATATACTGCTTATGCACATATAACTTATGGAGATAAACTTTCTTTAACTAAGAAGAAAGTATTTAGGATTGATAAAAACGGTAGAGTGGTAAAAAATAGGGGAAAATTATGAAGACAGTTGCTAAAATTTTATTATTAATATTGACTATTTCCCTCTTTTCAATAAATGTCTTTTCATTCAATTCTATTGAAAAGGTCTCCTTTCCTGCAACAGTTACTATAAAAGCTGATTTCAACCCTCCAAGAGTTTATCATACAGGAATTGATACAATATGTGTTTTAGGAGAACCTGTTGTATTTAACATAACCGCTGTTGATGATAAAAAAATAGAATGGGTCAAACTCTTCTATAAAAAATCAAAAGAATCTACTTTTGCTGGTACGGGAAAGAATGATTTCACAGTAATAAAGTTTGAAAATTTAACAAAAAAAGGTAACAAATTCTTATCAGGGGAAAAAAGTATCAGTTCAAATGAACTGTCTGCTTTTTCAAAAGAACTGGGGGAGGAATTTTATATATACTATTACTTTGAAGCATATGATGGTTATAACAAAGGATATTGGTGGGGAAAAGATGAAAAAACATACGATGAAAATAATCCAAAGCGCATTGAAGTAAAACGCACATTTGAACAGAAAGCCGGTCCTAATGGAGCAAGAATAATCCTTCCTGATGGAAACCCAGATGATGGATATACCTTTTTAGATATTCCAAAAGGAGCTTTAGATGACCTTGTCACAATCAGAATATCCCAAGTGTGGCCACCAGAGAGGATTTCTTATGAGAATAGAGTCTCATTAAGCAGAAACCCAATCTGTGCATACAGTTTTGAACCTGAGGATATAGAGTTTAAAAAACCTGTCACTACTGGACTTTTATACTTTGACTATGATAGGAAAAAAGGAATAGTTGATAATACAGACTATAATGAGAAAGACCTAAAACTCTTCTGGTATGATGGGTTTGAATGGAGAGTAGTTGGAGGAACTATTAACATTGACTCAAATGTCATAACTGGGAAGGTAACACACTTAGGGTTATTTGGTCTTTTCCCTGCAAAGGCTCTTTCTGCATCTGCCTATAAACCAAAAGAGCATATTATTACGCCTTGCACAATTGATAACCAAAACGATTTTGCGCGATTTGATGGACTTGCTGGAGGAAACACAACAATAAGAATATTTGATATTACTGGTAAAAAAATAAAAACAATAGATAAAGAACCTTACCAATGGGATGGAACTGATGATTCTGGCGATAAGGTGGAAAGCGGTGTGTATATCTATCAATTCAGAGCTGATGTAGAAGGTAAAACAAAACTGATAAGTGGCACAATTATAGTTGCTAAATAAAACAGTGAAGGTGATATTTATGATGAACAAAACAATGTTGACATTAAGAAAAATATTTTTTATAATAACACTACTTTTCACTTGTTCTGTGGTATATGGAGCATTTAAGGATACTGGATGGGGAGCAAGACCATCTGGTCTTTCAGGTGCATTCACTGCTGTTTGTGACGACAGTAACGCGTGTTTTTACAACCCCAGTGGGATTGCAGGATTAAGTAGGCCTGAACTGAACTTTATGTTTGCAAGGTTCTATACAGGTCTGGATGATGTTAATCTTGGTTCAGGTTATCTTTCTTTTGTAAACCCGTTAGATAAAAACTTCTACTGGGGAATTAACTGGCGAAGGTTCAGTTGTTTTAACCGATACGAAGAGGATACATTCCTTATTTCCGCAGCCATTACTCCCTTAAAGTTATTATCTATAGGACTGAATGGGAAGTATCTTTCACATAAATATGTGCTTGATGAAAGAACAAAAACTGACCCGGTATTCTCAAACGGCAACTCAAAAGGTGCGTTCACATTTGATATAGGAGCCTTAATAAAGAATAAAACAAAACCGCCATTTCTTGCTTTTGGATTAGTAGTAAAGAATATTACACAACCGGATGTTGGGCTTAAAACAAAAGATACTGTCCCATGTGAAATACATGTTGGTATATCCTCAAAACTTGGTTCTTTGAATGTAACAAGACAGTTCAAACTTGAAGATACTCTATTTGCTTTTGATATAGGTTATAGAGATGAAGATATAAACTACCATTTAGGAGTAGAGTCCTGGATTTACCAAAGGACCTTTGGGGTTAGACTGGGAACAAGTTCAAGAGATATAAGTTTAGGGTTTAGTTACAATAGTGAGCTCTTTAAAGGATTTGGACTACAAATAGATTATGCATTTGTCTTCCCTTACTATATTGAGCAAACCTATGGTACCCATAAACTCTCCTGTATCATTAGGTTTGGTGAGTCTCCAGATGAAGTTAGATACTTTAAAAGAGTAAATCGCTTAAACTCTATAAAATAACATTTATTACTTAACAGATTTTTAAAAGGTATAGTTCTACCCATACAATGGTAGGTTGAGGATAAGGTGCTTTCTTCATATAAAACCAAAAGTCTTCTTACCAATTACAGTTTTGTTTTACCTGCACTTATTCTTTTTGCAATTTTTAATATTTACCCTTTTCTTCTTATTTTTAAGTTAAGTGTAAGTCAATGGGACGGTATTACTCCCCAGATGAAGTTTGTAGGACTTGCCCATTTCAAACAACTTATTCTTCACGATAATATATGGTGGCAATCTATCTGGCACGGTCTGTATCTTACATTGCTTGCATTAATTATACAGAATGTATTTGCTTTGATATTAGCCTTAATAGTGGATAAAGGTATTAAAGCAGGCCAAATATATAGAGTTATTTTTTTTCTGCCTCCTGTTCTTTCTTTTATAGTGGTTGGACTTATCTGGTACTGGATATATGATGGTAATTATGGTTTATTAAACTACTTTCTAAACCTTATTGGCATGGGCCATCTTAAACAAGTATGGCTTGCTAATCCAAAGACTGCGTTAACATGCGTAGGTGTTGTCAATATGTGGAAAGGTTTTGGTTGGGGATTTATTATCCTTTTAGCAGGACTCCAAAGTATACCAAGGGACCTATACGAGGCTGCCCGAGTTGATGGAGCAAGTAAATACCAAATCTTCTGGCATATTACTGTGCCTTTAATGATACCTGTCTTTGTACTTGTTTCTATTCTCACTATATTAGGAACAATGCAGATATTTGACCTTATAATTGCCCTTACTGGAGGAGGACCTGCTAACCATACTGAAGTACCTATCACCCAGATGGTAAATAGATATTTGTTTGGCAGAAATGTGTATGGATATGCATGTGCAGCTGGTTTAATCTTTGGTTTTATTCTTTTAATTGTCTCCATACTACAAATACTTGTATCAAAAAGAGTTAAACAGGAGTAGTGCGTCTATGTTAAAAATGAGGTTATCTACATTCTATAAAATTCAACGCAGGGTGGTTTCTATAAGAAACCACTTTTTTCTTATTATTGTTGCTATTACCTGTTTATTCCCCTTAGTGTGGACATTTGGTTCTGCACTAAAGACGCAACAGACCGTATTTTCAGATATGAGTATAATACCAACGCACCCTCACTGGGAAAACTTTATTATTGCATGGACTAAAGGAAATTTTGGAACATATTTTTTAAATACAGTTTTTTATACAGCTGTTGTTGTAACGGGTATTCTTCTTATTGCTTCTTTAGCAGCATATGCATTTGCACGACTTAACTTCCCAGGTAAAAACCTATTCTTCTTTATGTTTCTTGCTGTTCTTATGATTCCAATACCTGCTGGTTTTGTTGCATTATACACATTATTGAACAAACTTCATCTTATTAATACAAGATTAGGATATATCCTTGTTCAGATAAATGGAGGCCTTCCTTTAGCAATATATCTGTTAAAGACCTTTTTTGAGAAGATACCAAAGGACCTGGAAGACGCAGCACGTATTGATGGATGTAGTAAGTTCGGGATATACTGGCATATAGCAATGCCTTTAGCAAAACCAGCAATAGCAGTTGTTGTAATATTCCAGGCTCTTTATGTGTGGAACGAATTCTTCTTAGCAAATCTAATTTTATCAAATAAAGCATATATGCCTTTACAAAAAGGCCTTATGGTGTTTCGGGGAGCCCATTTAACACAGTATCCTTTACTTATGGCAGGGATATTAATTACCATTATTCCCATAATATTTGTCTACCTCATAATGCAAAGACACATTATTCAAGGAATAACAGCGGGCGCGGTAAAAGGGTAAAGGGAAGGAAGAA
>CAYYAU010000076.1:0-5953 GCA_964469765.1 uncultured Clostridia bacterium
GAATAAGGGAAAAAGAGATAGCAAACGAATCATTAAAAGTCAAATTGGAAGAAAAAGAAAGGCAATCTCAATTAATTCTAAAAGCAAAACAGTTGCAGTTAGAAGAGTTAGAAAAGAAAATAGAAAAAGAAAAAACTGAATTGAATAATTTAATAAAAAAGAAAGAGGAAGAAAACGATATTATAAGAGCAGAGTTAACATTGAAAGAGGCTGAGGTTTATAAGGAATTTTCTGATGAAAAACAGAAACTTATTAATGAAAAAGAAAAATTAGAAAGAGAGATAGAATCTTTAAAATTTAGAAAAGAGCAAGAAGTTCAGCGATTAAATCTTGCGTTAGAATCAGCTAATAATGAAATTTTAAACTTAAAAGACCAGATAAATAAAGTTGAACAGACCTATAGAAAAGAATTAGAAAATAAACAGAATCAACTCTCCAAACTGGAATCCAGCTATAATCAGGCTTTTAATGAAAATGAAGTGATGAAGGCTCAGATATCTCTTCGGGAAATTGCGGTTCAAGAAGAAAAGGAAAAACTAAAGACTGAAATAAACTACTTATATGAAAAGATTAAAGAACAGGAAAATCTTCGTGATACAATTGTAAAGGAAAAAGACAATCAAATTAAGTTATTAGAGGAGGAACTTAATAAAAGAATAAAAGAATTTCGTAATGAGTTAGAGAAAAGAGAAAAAGAAGTGACAGATATAAATAATATTCTTTCTCAAAAGGAACAGGATTGGTTGAATGAGATTAGAAAAAGAGAGGAAAGTATTCATCTCATTCAGGCTGAAGTAACATTAAAAGAAACAGAATTAAGGGCAAGTTATGAACAGAGAATATCTCAGATTATAGAAGAAAAAGAGAGGTTACAGGAAGAGGTTGTATCAATAAGAACTCAATTAGAATCAATGCAATCTGAAAAACAACAAATCCTTTCAGAAAAAGAAAAAGAGATAAATAATATTAAAGAGAAATGGAATAAAAGTGAGCAGGAATTAAATAAGGAGATTCTTTTGCAAGAAAGACAGTTCCAAATTAAAGAAAATCAACTTTCTAAAGAAATTGAGTGGTTAAAAAAGAAACTCCAAGAAGAAGAAAGTGAAAAAAAAGAGAAACTGTTAGAAAGTAATAATATAAATAAGAAACTTGAAGAAAAGATTTCTCAGCAGAATATTGAGATAAATCGAAAAGAGACAGAGATAAAAGGTTTATTAGATAAATTGGAAGAAGAGAGAAAATATTTCAGCGAGAGAATTCAAATTTTGGAAAGAGAAAGAAACGCTTTACAGATACAAACTGCGCAGAAGGAATTAGAATTAAAAGCAGAATATAAAGATAAGGAAAAGGATATTATATCTTTAAAGGATAAAATTGAGGAGGAAAAGAATGATTTGTTATTCCGGTTAAGAAGGACTGAAGAAGAATTGAATAATCTAAAGATTGATTTTGCAAAAAGACAAGTGCAGATTGAGAATGAGTATAAAGAAAAAGAAGAAGAATATAAAAAAATTCAAGAAAAAATAAACTCTCAACTTAATGAAGCCAGAATAAGATGGGAGGAGGAAAAAAGGAATCTAACTACTCAACTTCAACAGTCTCAATCGGAAATAAATGAGTTAAAAATAGAAATTTCACAAAAAGAAGGAGAAATCAAAGGTGCCTATTTAGAAAGAGAAAAGGAGTTTGAAGAAATAAGAAAATATTGGGAAAAGGAGCTTGTTCAGAAAAGACTCCAGCAGGAAGAAGAAAGAGAAAAATATCTTGAGATAATATCTCGCAAAGAAGAACAGCTTAATAGATTAAAAGGCGAAATGCTGATAAAACAGTCTCAAGCTGAAGCTCATGTTATAAAGAAAGAAGAAGAGTTGAAATGGATAAAAGAAAAATTAGAGCAAGAGAAACATACCCTTTTGCTTGAGATAGATAATAAAAACAGTGAGATTGTAGATTTAAAGGATGAGTTAGAACAACGAAAAGAAATGTTTGAAAAAGAGATTAATGAGAAAGAGAACAGTTTGAAGTCAACAATTGGAATTTTAGAGAATCAGGTATATGAATTAAAAAGAAAATTGGAGGAAGAGAAGTTTTCAGCTATAAATCAGTTAAAAAATAAAGAGCAGGAGATTTCACTTGTTGAAAGGAGGTATAGTGAAAAGGAGTCTCTTCTCCAAGATGAGTTAAGAAAGAAGGAAGAAGAAATTTTACAGTTAAAACAGAATACAGATAAATTAGTAAAACAAGCCCATCTAAAATTAGAGCAGGAGATTGAAAATTTACGAAGGAATATATTTGAATTAGAAAATGAAAATAATAATTTAAAATTGAAGATTGCAAATTTAGAGCATTCGCTATATATAAAAGATGAAGAAAAAAGAAAAGAGATTGAACAGATAATTGATAAGAAAGATGAAGAAAAAAGATTGATAGAGAAAGAAATAAAAGAAAAAGAGTTGGTAGTGGCAGAGTTAGAAATAAAGGTAAATCAATATAATCAAGTTATAGAAGAAGAAAAAATTAAAAAGGAAGAAGAAATAAATCAAATAAAAGACAATTTTATGCAAAAATTAGAATTTGATAAGCAAGAGATGGAGAAGTTAAATAAAGAAAAAGAAGATTTAGTGAATGAAATCAGTGGTTTAAGAAAAAGTATATCAGAATTGAAAGATGAAAATGAGTTGTTGAAGTTAAAAGACAAAGAATTGGAAAAATCCTTTGTTGAGCAAGAAGTACCAGAGGAAATTAAAGTTAAGGAGCATATTATTGCTTCGTTAGAAAAAAGAATAAATCAATATAATCAGCAGATAAAAGAAGAAAGAATTAAAAAAGAAGAAGAAATTAATACAATAAAAAATGAGTATGAAAGTAGACTTCAACAGCTATTGGATGAAAGAAGAGCACTTGAAATGGAAATAGATGAACTTAAAGAGGCATTGGAAAATGAAAAACAAAAAAGTTCAGAATTTACTATAAAGGAGAACGAAATGGAACAATTAATTAGAAATATTGAGAATGAAAAGGAAAGATTAATTGAAGAACTTAAGAAGACTCAAGTGGAAAGTCCGCAAGAACTTAAAGAATGGCAACAGAAGTATAAACAGTTACAAGAAAAGTTAAGTGATTTGGAAGGAAGGGAGTCTGCATTAAAAGAGGAATTTTTGAATCGTGAAAAATCAATAGAAGAAAAGTTGGAATCAGAAAGAAAAGAATGGGAAAGGGTTAAATTAGAGTTTGAAAGTGATATAAGAAAGGCTAAGTATGAGAAAAGCTTGTTAGAAAAGGAGCTTTCTAAAATGAATAATGAAAGGATGTTTTTTGCTGACGAGATTTCTAAAATAAAAGAGGAAATTCAACTATATTATCAAGCAAAACAAAAGGAGATTGAAAGTCTATTTGAACAATTGGAGAAAGAAAAAGGAAAGGTTGTGTATAAAAATAAGCAAATTCAACAGTTACAAGAACAGCTAGATTGGGCAAGACTTAATATCATTGCAAAGATATGGCATTGGCTTATAGGAAGGATGCACTAGTTCCCTTTAAAAATAGATTTCCTTTTAACAATTATGTTACAGATTATCATCTTTTATTTAAAAAAAGATTTTTTCATTTTTGCTTTATTAATATATAGAAAGAAAATTTTTGAAGGGGTTTTTTAACAGAGATAAATAAAGTTTGACAGATGTAAAAAAATATATATAATAATAGGTAATTCTTTTTAACTCCAATAGAAAAGATGGTAGGAGATTTTTTAAGGCAAGGCAGCGTGTTTTGTCACTGTAGAGAGTGAATGTGTTTTTAAAGGTCCATTCTCAAGTTAATAAATCTTTTATTACCATCTTGGAAGAAAGGGTTTTTCTGAGATGGTAAAGGAGGAAGAGATGAGAAATCTTGTGATTGTGGCAATCTGGGTTGCTGTTATTACTACAGTTATTGGGATTATTGCCCGGTTAATATGGGCTCCAATTTTTGGTTTACCATCAAGAGCTTATATTGGTTTTGCTGGGCTATGTTTGTTATTTGCTATTGCTTTAGAACTTCTACCTAAGAAACAATAGTAATTTCTTCTTGGGATGAAGGTTTATTAAAAGAAAAACCAAGAAATTTTTATATTGTAGAAACTTACGGAATTTATTATATTATAGTTAAAATCCTTTGCTCCTGGATAATTAATGTCAGGTGCGTATTCCAGAAAGGAGGTGTATTAGAGTGCCTGCCTATGAGTTTCTTTTTATTTGCCGGCCAGATCTCTTACCTGAACAGATTGAAGCTGTAATTGAAAAGATTAAAAAACCAATTTTAGAAAGTAATGGAACTGTGGTTTCTATTGACCGTTGGGGTAAAAGAAAGTTAGCATTTGAAGTAAAAGGATTTCAAGAGGGTGATTATATATGCGTTAGATTTTTTTCACCGCCAGAAGTAATTACGAAGTTACAGCATATCTATAGGGTAAGTAGTGAAATTATAAGAGAGTTAATTATAAAATTACCCAAGAAAGAAGAAAGTCTAATTAAAAAAGGGGGAACCAATGGCACGGGGGACAGTCAATAAAGCAATTTTAATTGGTAGACTCGGAGCAGACCCTGAGGTAAGGTATACGCCTGCTGGTGATGCTGTGGCTACATTTAATTTGGCCACTAATGAAGTTTGGAGAGATGCTGAAGGAAATTTGAAGGATAAGACAGAATGGCATAGGGTTGTGGTTTGGAGGCGATTAGCTGAAATTTGTGGAGACTACTTGAAAAAAGGAAGTCATGTATATGTAGAAGGAAGGCTTACAACAAGGAAATGGACAGATAAGGATGGGCATCAACGGACCACCACAGAGATAATTGGAACTAGAATGCAGATGCTTGATACAAAGGAACCAGAAAGAAAAATTATTTCAGAAGATATAGAAGAGAATATTCCTCCTGAGGCACCTCTTTCTGAGGGGGATATTCCATTTTGATTCGGAGAGGAAACAATGGCAAAGAAAAAAAAGGATTTTAAGGAGTTTTATAAAAGAGCTAAATTTCGCACAGGAATGAAAAAGCGTGTTTGCCAGTTCTGTGTTAAAAAGGTAGAAAAGATTGATTATAAAGATACAAGAATACTCCAACAGTATATTACTGAAAGAGGAAAGATTCTTTCAAGATTTGTTACAGGCACATGTGCTAAACATCAAAGACAGTTAACCAGAGCCATTAAACGAGCAAGAAATATTGCACTATTGCCCTTTATAGGAAGATAATAGTATAGAATGAAAAAGAGTGGAACTATTTCTATTGCTACTGTTATATATTATATATTTTTGACTATATTAATGGCGATAATTGGTCTGTTCTTGCCGTTTTTAAAGATTTTTTATATCTTTTCTTTTATTCCATTGATACTTTTACTTTATGAAAAAGAAAAAAATATTTTTCTTATTGTTTTTTATTTGTTAGTTGTTTTTCTGTTATTGTGTTTTTTGAAAGGGATAGATTTTTCTGTTATCTTTTTTATTTTATTTGGTTTGCCGAGTGTTATTTTATATTTAATGTGTTTTAGATATAATTATTCTCTTCTAAAAAGTGCTATTTTTTCTACAATAAGTTTTATATTAATAGGAGCGGGATTTATTTTAGTGTTATATTATTTCTTTGGTTTTAATGCAGTAGAAAATTTATTTGAAGATATAAACAATCAATTGCACCATACTTTATATTTATACGAATCAGGCAATGTTATTTTTTTTGGAAAATCTATCACATATACTCCAGAACAACTTGCTGAGTTGAAAATCCAGCTCCACCGTTTATTTAAATATTTCAACGATTTTCTTCCGTCAATGCTTTCTATCTCTATATTCTTTAGTTGGTTCGTTACTGGTTTAATTGCCAGAAAAATTATTTATAAAGATATATTTGCTAAGAAATTTATGAAATTTTTTCAGTGGAAACCTTTTGATGGTTATATATGGGGATTAATTATA
>CAYYAU010000077.1:0-5861 GCA_964469765.1 uncultured Clostridia bacterium
CCAACGAAAAACTTGATATCAAAACCTTGGAGAATTGGCTTTGGGAGGCAGCGTGTAAGATTCGTGGTGAGATTGATGCTCCGAAATATAAGGATTATATTCTTCCTTTGATTTTTTTGAAGCGTCTTTCTGATGTTTTTGATGATGAGCTTTCTAAGCTTGCTGAGGAATATGGTGATAAAAAGGTTGCTGAGGAGCTTGTTGAAGGGGATCATAGTCTTGTTTGGTTTTATGTTCCCCGGGGTGCTCGCTGGCAGAGTGTTATGAAGCAGAGTACGCGTCTTGGTGAGTTTTTAACTGATGCGGTGCGTGCTGTTGCTCGTGAGAATCCTAAGCTTCAGGGTGTTATTGATATCAGGGATTTTAATGAGACTGCTGCTGGTCAGCGTATTATTAGTGATGATAAGTTGAAGTTGTTGATTGATACGTTGAATAAACATCGTCTTGGTCTTTCTGATGTTGAGCCTGATATTCTTGGTCGTGCGTATGAGTATTTGTTGCGTAAGTTTTCTGAGGGTTCTGGTCAGAGTGCTGGTGAGTTTTATACGCCTCGTGAGGTTGCTATTCTCATGTCATTTATTGTTGATCCAAAAGAGGGTGAGGAGGTTTATGATCCTTGTGTGGGTTCTGGTGGTTTGTTGATTAAGAGTTATCTTTGTTTTAAAGAAAAATTTGGGGATGATACTCGGGTTAAACCATTGAGTTTCTATGGTCAGGAGCGGTTGCATAATACGTATGCGATGGCGAAGATGAATATGTTTATTCATCAGATGGAGGCAAGGATTGCTCTTGGTGATACGATGAATAACCCTCGTTTTTTAACAAGGGATGGTGGTTTGAAAACATTTGATATTGTTGTAGCTAATCCCATGTGGAATCAGGATTTCCCACAGAGTACTTATGAAAATGACCCGTATGATCGGTTTATATTTGGTTATCCACCATCGAGTAGTGCTGATTGGGGCTGGGTTCAGCACATGTTTAAATCCCTCAAGGACAAGGGGAGGATGGCTGTTGTTCTTGATACTGGTTCTGTTTCTCGTGGTTCTGGTAATACTGGTTCTAACCGTGAACGTGATATCCGTAGAAGGTTTGTTGAAAATGATTTGATTGAAGCAGTTTTACTGCTTCCTGAGAACCTGTTTTATAATACCACTGCTCCAGGGATTATTCTAGTTATCAATAAAGAAAAGAAGCATAAAGATGAGGTTTTGTTGATTAATGCTTCAACGTTGTTTGAAAAAGGTCGACCGAAGAATTTTCTTCCTGAGGAAAATGTGAAACGTATTGCTGAGATTTATCATAGTTGGAAAGAGGAGGAAGGTATCAGTAAGATCGTTAAAAGAGAAGAAATTGTTAAGAATGATTATAACTTGAGTCCTTCTCGTTATGTTTCTCAGGATGGTGAGGATGAAACATTACCTTTGGAGGAAGCTGTTGTGTTGGTTAAAGAAGCAGAGGAAGAGCGTAAGATTGCTGATGAAAAGTTAAAGAATGTTTTAGCTCAGTTGGGGTTTGGATGAGTATGGATTTTAATAGTTTTATTGGTAAACGTCATAGCATGATTGAGAACAAGTGTGGCTTTAATTATTATATTGAGCTTTTAGACAGGTTACAGTTAGGAAAAGATCAGGATCATAAACGTATAGTTGATGCTTTTCTGCGTTTTGTTGGAGATAGAAGTATTACTGTTTTGAAGATGTGTAACGATGTGGTTGATGAGGTCATTGATGTTTCCCAGGAGGATATACGTAAAAATCTTTATCTTTTAGGTGATGAAAAGGGATTGTTTTATGATGAGGATTGGGATGTTAGTTTTGCTTTTGTTGGTGATACTTTTTTTGCCTATATTCTACCAAATATGTTGATGTTTTCATCTGATAAAAAAAACATTGAGGTTATGTCTAAGATACTTGATGATTTTTCATTGAAGTATGTTGGTCCTGAGTTGCGCCCTGATGTTGATATTGTTGAAAAACCTTCGAAATATTTTCAGTTGCAGATATCTTTACAAGGTGTTAAACCCTTGATTTGGAGACGTTTTATTGTTAAGGATGATATCACGTTTCATGAGCTTCATAGGATTATTCAAATTGTTATGGGCTGGGAGAATTATCATGCGTATGAGTTTGTAATAAATGATACTTGTGTTGAAGGTGAAGGTGATTCTGAGTTTTGTGTTGACAGCATCTGGAGAGGTTTTTATTCGAAAGGTAAAAGAGTAGCTTCAAGAGAAGCATTTGTTAGAGATTTTTTAACCAGTGAAAAGCAACAGTTTGAGTATATCTATGATCTTGGTGATAACTGGGTTCATAGGATTGTTGTTGAAAAAATCCTTTCAACATGTGAGTATGAAGCTGTTGTTCTTGATGGTGCACGATGTTGTCCTCCTGAGGATTCTGGTGGGGTTCATGGGTATTTGGAGATGCTTGAGATTAAAAAGGACCCTTCTCATGAGTTGTATCAGGAGTACATTGTTGATTGGCTTGGTGAGGATTTTGATCCTGAGTTTTTTGATAAGCAGATGATTAACAGACAGCTGAGTGATGTTAGAAACTGGCGTGAGGGTAATGCTGCCCCATCTGGTTATTCTAATGTGAAGCTGCGTAAGCTTGGGAGAAATGAACCGTGTTATTGTGGTTCTGGGAAGAAGTATAAGAAATGTTGTCTACCAAAGGATTTGAAGGAACTTGGTAGGCAACGAAAGATTGCTGTATGAATATTTAATTGTGGATTATGATGAGTCAGATAACGGAGAATAAAACGGAGGAGTACAAAGAAACCGAGTTAGGATTTTTACCAGAGAGTTGGAAAGTTGTTATAATCGATGAATTATTTAATGTTCAACAAGGAAAACAGTTGTCCTCTAGGGAATCAAGAGAAGATAAAATAGAAAAACCATTTCTAAGAACTTCTAATTTAACTTGGGGGAAGGTTGTTGTTAAAACTGTTTCTAAAATGTTTTTCACTCCGGAAGAATTTGAAAAATTAAAACTTCAACCAGGAGATATTTTAGTTTGTGAAGGCGGAGATATTGGTAGAACCGCTCTATTTAATGGAGAATTAGAAGAATGTGCCTACCAAAATCATTTACATAGATTAAGATTAAAAAATCAGGATAATAGCGGGCTGTTTTTTGTTTTTTGGATGAATTATGCAATAAATCAAAGAAAAATGTACGTTAATGATGCAAATAGAACTACGATACCAAATTTATCAGGTTCTAGATTAAAGAATTTTAAAATCCCTTTGCCTCCTGTAGATGAACAGAGAAAAATCGCTTATGTTCTCTCAACAATACAAAATGCAAAAGAAAAAACAGAACAAGTAATCAACGCTTTAAAGGAATTAAAAAAAGCGATGATGAAACACCTGTTTACATATGGACCAGTGAGTTTAAAGGATGTTGATAAAGTTAAGTTGAAAGAAACTGAGTTAGGGATGATACCTGAGAAGTGGGATGTTGTGAGTTTGGGAGATGTTGCTAATATTAAATATGGCAAAACAAATCGGTGTAAAACCCAAGGAGGTTCATATGCGGAAAATGCCACGAAAATGGGGAAGCTGCTCAAGTAAAGGAAGACTAACGTTTTCCTATGCGCTTTTGTATAAACCATATCCTTTTAGAGCAAAAGCAATAGTACATGAGCTGTTACATCTCCGTTATCCTACTCATACTAAAATGTTTAAATCTTTACTCTCGGCACATCTAAACAAAAAAGGAATAAACGCTAATAATATTGAGTTATAAAAAGATAAAAAAATTTCAATTTTAACTGAAAATGTAATTACATTTACTGCAAAAGTTTAAGGTTTTTTAACCCTAAAGTTTTTATATCTTTAAATAGTTTCACCGAACGGTGAAACAATACAATTGAGCGAAAAGGAAATTCAACAAAAATTACGAAAACAAATAAAATCATTGCTGTATCCAATACAAATTAAAAGTGTAAAACAGGAATATCATATTCAGAATCAAAGAACAGTAGACATAGCTGTAAAAACAAGATACAAAAACAAAGATACAATTTTTGTAATTGAAGTAAAATCAATTGGTGAACCTCGACATATAGAACAAGCAATAACTCAAGTAAAATTATTATCAAAAGAAATACCAAATAGTTATCCTGTAGTTGCCTCATCATTTATTAGTGAAACATCACGAGAGATATGTAAAAAATTAAATGTTGGTTATATTGATTTACTTGGAAATATCTACGTAGATCTACCTTATATACATATAGAAAAAGAAAGTAAAAAAACCAGACAAGTCGAAAAGAAAAAACAAAAACAATTATTTTCGCCTGTAGCAACAAGAATAATTAGATCATTATTATTGGAACCGTCTGAACAGTGGACGATTCAATCGCTTTCAGAAAAAAGTAAAGTTAGTCTAGGTTATACTCATAGGATTGTTGAAAAACTTATTGATAAAAAGTTTTTAGAGAGAAACAAAGACCATAAATTAATCTTAATAGACAAATCAAGTTTATTAGATTCTTGGAGAGATATTTATACATTTAAAATAAATAAAATTCATTCTTATTACACATTTGAGAAAAATAAAAATTCTCTTTTTAATAAAATTAAAAAAACTTCACAGTTGATTGAATCTCAATATGCTTTAACACTTCATTCTGGCGCAGCGTTTATAGCTCCTTATGTGAGATATACTGATGTGCATCTGTATATTAAAAACAACATGGATAAATGGGTCAAAAAATTAGATCTTAGACCTGTAGAATCAGGTGCAAATATTTATCTTATTGAACCATATGATGAAGGTGTAATGCAAAATCTTCAAATAATTAAAGGAAATAAAATAGTATCAAATATTCAACTTTATCTTGATCTATATTCCTATCCAAAAAGAGGTAGAGAACAAGCCGAAAAAATAAGAGAAGAAAAAATTAATTTTTAATTATTACATATGGGAAGAGAAAAACATGCTAAGAACAGTCGATGATTATCCTAGGGATATTGTAACATTATCAAAATCAGCTATGCTTGAACTTTGGAGAAATTTACATCGTTATAACAAAGGAATGGTATTAATAGGGGGATGGGCACCATATTTTTTATTGGAAAAATATGGTGGAAAATCATATGAACATGACCATGTTGGATCCATTGATATTGATATTGCATTGAATGAATCAATAATTTCTGAAGAAGAATATGCAAATATTGAACAATTAGTAGAAAATATAGGCTATAGACATAAAATCGATAGTAATGGAGATCCGATTCCATTTGTTTTTCTTAAAGATTTTCCGACTTCAAACACGCCCATCACTATTGAGGTAGATTTTATTGGTTCATATTATGGAAATGAAGGCCATCGTCATCAACGTATCAGTGGATTACTTGCAAGAAAATGTCATGGAGTTGATATTGTATTTAACAATTATATTGAAGTAACTATCGAAGGGCAATTCCCCAGAGGAGGAAAAACAATAGAAACAATTAGAATTGCTAATCTTGTTGCTTCGTTAACAATGAAAGGAATTGTTTTAGGAGAACGTTATAAAGAAAAAGATGCTTATGATATTTACTATTTGATAACTCACTATAAAAATGGACCAACTGATGTGGCTAATGAAATAAATACTCAATCAGAAAATGATTTAATAAATGAAGCAATAGCTACGATAAAAAAAGATTTTGAAAGTAGAGAATCTTCGGGACCTTCTTGGGTGGCATCTTTTTTAAATGAAGAGGGTGATGACAAAGAAAGAAGGCTTACCGATGTATTTATGAATGTTAATGAATTTTTAAAAAACCTTGATAAAAAAGAAAAATAATCTTTAACATTTTGTAAGTGAGAAATCCCCAAACTTTAGTATGGGGATGAATCACGC
>CAYYAU010000078.1:0-5818 GCA_964469765.1 uncultured Clostridia bacterium
AAGCAGAAGACCCCATAATAAATGATGGAAATAGTGGGGTTAATAAGATTTTCTATAGAATAAATGATAGGGAGTTAATGAAGTATACAACAATCTTTTATCTTACAGGAGGAGAAAATAGTATATTCTGGTACAGTACAGATAATGTTGGGAATATAGAAGAGATAAAATCATTTAAGGTTATTATAGATACTGAGGCTCCAAATACTGTGATTATTCCAAGTGGAAAGTTATACAGTGATGGTATAAATAATTATGCGCCAATTTCCTACTCTTATGAGTTAATGGCTATGGATAGGAATGGTCTATCTGGGGTTGCTTATATTGAAATGAGTATTGATGATGGTGATTGGACTAAATACGTCTCCCCTATTTCTTTTTCTGTAGAGGGGCAACATATAATAAAGTATAGAGCAGTTGATAATACAGGTAATATTGAAAGTGATAAGGAGTTTAGGGTTATTGTTGATGCGACACCACCAGAGGTGGTTTCTCATTATCCTTCTAATGGGGAGTATGTGTTGGTTAGTGAGGTTGAAAGAGTTGTTGTCAGTTTTGCTGAGCAGGTTTTTGTTGAGAATAATGACTGGGGGAAGGCTGTTTCTGTTCTGAATTGTAGTCTGGGTAGTTATGTTTCTGGTAAGGTTATATATGATAATAGTTCTTATAAGATATATTTTGAGCCTTCTTCTTTACTTGATTATAATTGTGATTTTGAGGTGAGAGTTAACTCTTTAATAAAGGATATTGTTTGTAATCCTTTAAAGGAGTTTGTAAGTAGGTTTACAACAATGTTGGATAAGGATAAGGGAGGAAAAGTAAGTCAGGATGAGGTAACACTTATTGTTTCTCCTGATGCATTAAGAGAGGATGGTGTTATAAGAATAAGTAAAGAGATTGGGTATAATCTGAATAAGGTGCCAAGACCACTTGAGTCATTTACAAATTATAGTTATCATATTTTTGGGTTGAATAGGAGACATAAGAGGTTAAATGAAAAGTTAAAGAAGGATGTAGAAATGAAGATTGATTATGGAAAAATAATTGATAATATTAGGTCTACTAAGTATTGGTCGGATAAAGAGGTGGATGTTAAAACCTTAAGGATATTTTATTATGATGAGGCTAATGAGATATGGCAACTTGTCAACAGTTCTGTGAATGATGCTGGTGAAAGGGTGGTATCGGCAAAGATTAATAGGTTTGGTATGTATGCTATTATGGGGTTTTCTCCACCAAGCGATTCTTTAGAGGATTTAACGAATTTCCCGAATCCGTTTCCTGCTTATGGAAGGAAAGATACAACAATTCAGTATTATCTTAAGGAAGATGCTAAAGTTACAATTGTTATATATGATTTGTTAGGTAACCTTGTAAGGAAGTATGAAATTGTAAAAGGACAGCCTGGTAAAGGACAAGGAGGAGTTGAAAATCAGGTTATCTGGGATGGCAGGAATGGAAAAGGCGATTTTGTAGCAAATGGTGGGTATATCTGTGTTGTGCATATGGATTCAGGTAAGGAGAAGAAGACAAAGAGAAGGAAGATACTGATACTAAAGTAGAAGCTGATTTATGCGGATAGCAACGCTGATATACGTGGAAAGTATGAAGGTAGCCTATTTCTTTTAAAAGATAGAAGGAAGTAGTGAGCAAATAAAGATATTATGAAAAATACAATGTTTAGAAAATTTATATTGAGGATTATAATAGTGTGTTTAATTAGTCCTCTGTGCTTGGGATTCAAGACGAGTCTTTCTGCTTCTGTAAAGGAGGAAGGAGGCGTTGCTGGTGCTTATCTTTATTGGGGAGCTGGAGCAAGAGCATTGGGTATGGGAAGAGCGTTTGTTGGGCTTTGCGATGACGGGTCTTCTCCTTACTGGAATCCAGCAGGGTTAGGACAGATAAGAAAAAAGCAGTTTTCTTCTTTATACTCAATTCTATGGGAGAATACAGGATATAGTTTCTTATCATATGTTCATCCATTATTTTCTTATAAATCATATAAAAAAGGGGGGTTAGGTGTAGCTATTGTGAATTTAACATCAACTAAGTTTGAAAAGACAGATAGGTATAATGTTGTTCTCGGTAATACCTTTGATACTGAAACCACTGGCATAGTCTCTTATGGAAAAGAGGTATTTGATGGGATTTACTCTGGAATAAGTTTAAAGATAGTTAATCAAACAGTGGATAAGTATTCAGATACAGGTTTTGGAATGGATTTAGGGTTGTTGTATAAACCAAAGATGGGATTCTGGTTTGTTGATAATAGGTTAGCGTTGGGTTTGAATTTACAGAATATAGTTTCACCTGAGATTAAGTTAAAAGAGACCAAAGATAGGTTTCCTCTTAATATAAAGGCTGGGTTATCCTACAGAATCATTCCTGATAGGTTTACCTTTGTAGTGGATGCTAATAAGAGTGAGAAACATTCCATTAAGTTAAGTTATGGGATGGAATATATGTTTAATAAAGGGTTTTCTGTTCGGGGAGGGGTTAATGAAAATGAGTTCACAGGTGGTGTTGGGATAGGAATTAAGAATTTTAATATTGACTATGCATATGCTTATCATAATGTGTTGGGAAGGGATTTGTCTTTAGGTTCTTCTCATAGGATTGGATTAAATGTTGTGTTTCCTAAGGTTGTTGAGGTTGTTAAGTTTGTTCCAGAATGTATTAATATGAGTGTGGAGTTTTATCCTAAAAGGGATAAGGACTTTGAAAAGATTCTACAATTATATAATGTCAAGGATTACAGAAAGATAATAAAAAAAGGAAAAAAGTATTGTAGGAAAAATAAGAAAAAGGCATATAGGTATTCGGTAATGTTTTTAATGGGAGAGTCTTATTTTAATCAGAATAGATTCAAGCCTGCCTTAAGAGAGTATAGAAAAGTTGTGCAGTCAGGTTTTAGTAAGTTAGTAAGTTATGCAAAGGTGCGGATTGCTGAGTGTTTGTATAATATGGGAAAATATAAGCATGCTTTAGATGAGTTTAATAAAATCATTAAAGAGAAAGGTATAACTGATGAACAACTGGTTTCAGAACTGCTTTTTGATATTGGAATGTGTTATATCAGGTTAAATAAGTTTTCAGATGCTTATACTTCTTTTCAGGAGATTGTGTATAATTTGCCTAATACTGTTAAGAAGAAAGAATCTATTTATCTTATGGGTTTAATTGATTATATGAATAAGGATTATGATTCTTCTTTAGACTATCTTAAAATGTTAGATAACGAAACAATCCCAGAAACAATCAGGAATAAAGGAGTTTTCTATTCAGGTATGATACTGGATAAGATGGGAAAACAGTTTCTTAGTCTTGGAAGGTTTAAGGAGGTTGAGGGAAGGTTTGTTGAGGAGTTGTTTAATGAGGTTTGTTTATATAAAATAGCAGAGATGTTTTATCGTTTAGGAGATTATAAAATTGCACAAATGAGATGGAATGAGTTTTTAGATAGGTATCCTGAAAGTGAATATACTCCTTATGTAAGGTTTATGATTGGACTATGTTATTATAACAATGGTGACTACTCTTTGGCTAAAAGTTGTTTTAATAAGTTTATAAATGAGTATTCAAATAAATACTTCTTAAGAGGTGTTAATAAAAAAGGAATGTATCGTATAAAAAAAGAGTTAATCCCTGCCAGTTATTATAATATTGCCTTGAATGAAGAAGCATTAGGAAATAAAAAAGAGGCTATTAATATACATAAATGGATTTGTAAGAAGTATAAAAACAATAAAACTGAGTTTTTATCTATGAGGCGGTTAACGTATCTTTATTTTGGAGATAAGAAGTATCAGAAAACAGTTGATATGGTAGATAGCCTTATTAAGAAAAAACGATGTCCCGAAGATGTGTTGTGGTTGAAGGCATTATCTCTGTTTCATTTAGGCAGATATAATGAGAGTAGAATGTTATGTTTGGATAACATTTCAAATAGTAATGATGAGAAAATAAAAGAAAAGTTTATGTATCTTTTAGGGTTGGTGTATATGCATACTAATCAATATGAAAAGATTATAACATCCTATTATCATTTAATTAAAAATAGAGAGTTTAATGATAAAGAAATTCTAGGAATGTGTTATTACAATGTAGCAAAGGCGTATTATCTTCTGAATGACTATAAGAAAGCAAAGGATGTTTTTGAGTATGTTTTAGAGGAGGCTCCTTTATCAAAGGTGTCAACATTTTCGTATATAGGAATGATTAATGCACTGAATAGAAAGAAAGATTTTGATGCAGCATTGAAAGAGGATAAAAAGTGGTTGGATTTATATTCAGATATGGATGATGTTAAGAAGATTGGTTTACTTGCAAAGGCTGATATTTATTTTAATAAGAAGGATTATAAGAAGGCAATTATAGATTATGATAAGTTTATAAATTTCTATAATAAGGATAAAAGAGTAGTTGATGCTATGTATTATAAAGGAGTGTGTTTGAAGAGGCTTGGATATTATATTGATGCGATATCTGTTTGGAAGGAGCTTTTAGAACTGGAGATTAATAAAAAATTGAGAGAAGAGTTGTTAGAAAGAATTGCATCTATTTACTTTGCTCTTGGCAAGTATGATAAGGCGGTTGTGTGGTATAGAAAGATTACGGAAGAGTTTTCTGGAAGCATCCAGGCAAAACAGGCACAGATGCATATAGCAGAGAGTTTGTATAATCAGAAGAAGTATACCCAGGCTATAAAGGAGTATGAGAGGCTGTTAGGCCTTAATCCTGATGAGAAGATAAAAAACGCTACACTTGATGCAATTAAGATATGCTATTTTGAAAAAGCAAAAAGTACAACTACCTTGGAACAGGGGTTAAAAGGATTTATCTCAAAATATAGTAAAGAAAGAATTGTTGGTGAAGCATATTGGCAGTTGGCTGTTGATGCTTATGAGCATAATCAATATGGAAAAGCAATAGGGTATTTTAAGAAGGTTATTGAGGATTATCCACAAGTTGAATCAGCAAAACCATCTTTTTATTATTTAGGAGAATGTTACTATCTAACTAAGAAGTATAAAGAAGCAAAAGATGTGTTAGAGAAGTTTATTAAGAACTATCCTAAGGATAGGCTTTTTTATCAAGCGAAGTTTTATTTAGCATCAGCATTGTTTAGTTTAAAAAGGATAGATGAGTGTATTAAACACTACAATGATATTCTTGTGACTAATCCGAAAGGAGAGATAGATATATCCTCACGGTTAAATATTGCGTTAGCGTATGTAGTTTCAAAGAAATTAGACAAAGCAGCTATGCAGTATAAACAGTTTCTAAAGAGGTATCCTTCAAATAAAAAGAAAAACTTTGTTTATTGGCAACTTGGTAAAATTTACCAGGGGCTACAGCAGTATAGAAATGCTATTCGGTATTACCATAAAGTAAAACCTCAGAAAGGAATAAGTTATTTAGAAATAAAATATAGAACAGGTTATTGTTATGAGGAACTTGGAGATTTAGAGAGCGCAGATAGAATCTATTCATTACTTAGGAAAAGGCGTCCTAAGGATGACCCATTTAGGTTAGCTGGGTTAATAAGGTTGGCACAGATATATGAGAATAATGGCGAAGCATGGCGGGCTGTATATCTGTATCGAGATGTAGCAAGAAATAGTAAGAACGAAAATTGGAGAAAAGCAGCGTGGATGAGAATAAAAGCCTTGAGAAAGGAATTCGGGGTCAGACCTTGAAATGTGAAAAGATTTGACATGACATTGAATTAAAAAAGAGGTAAAATAAAATTATGGCAAGGCTATATAGACTACAAAGTGAAAATTGTTTGTATCATATTACGAGCCGAGGGAATAAT
>CAYYAU010000079.1:0-5772 GCA_964469765.1 uncultured Clostridia bacterium
ATCCTTAATTGAAAAAAGAATAGAGGTTTTGTCATCACCACTTTTAGAGACTAACTGATTACTTATCACTAAAAATCTTGTAACGTTATTTACTGTATTTTCAATTCTTGAAGCAATAATGTTTAAACCATAAATCTTAGAAGCAAGAGAGGTTGCTATAGCTGCTGAAGATAAATCCTTTCTACACATCTGAGCAGCCTTTGCGGTTGATGATACCTCTACTAACTCTGCCCAGGATAAATTTGATTCTAACCAATTTCTACATTGAGATAAAGCCTGAGGATGAGAATATATTTTTTTTATCTTCTTTAGGTTTACTGTTTTAGAAAGAAGATGATGCTCAATTTCCAAAAATATCTCTGCAGAAATCTTTAAATCAGAATCAATAAACATATCCAAAGTATAAGTTATAACACCTTCGGTAGAATTTTCAATTGGCACAACACCATAATCAACTCTTTTCTTTTCTACTTCGTTAAACACATCACCAATACTTTTCTGAGGAGAAAATAATGCCTCCCTACCAAAATTCTTAATAGCTGCTAAATGAGTAAATGTTGACCTTGGCCCTAAGTAAGCAACCGTTAACCTCTTTTGAAGATTTCGGGAACCAATTAATATTTCATTAAAGATTGACTCCAATGTTTCCTTTGGTAAAGGACCTGTGTTTTTATCAATTAAACTTTTTATAATCTTTTTTTCTCTCTCTGGAGCATAGAACCGTTTTTTCTGTGATAACTTTAATTTCCCAATTTCTTTGGCTATTTTCATTCTTTGATTAAGTAACTCTAATATTTGTTCATCAATTTTAGTTATCTTACTCCTTAAAGTATCAATTTTTTTCATATATTCCCCTTTCAAACCAATCTCATAATGTATATCTATCAAAAACAATTAAACGGAGGCTAAATATATATACTTTTTTATCTCTAACTATGTTATTTCTCTCTCAAAATCCTCTAAAGAAGGGAGTTGTTCTAAAGAATAAAGACCAAAATAATGCAAGAATTTATCGGATGTCCTATACAACAAAGGCCGACCAATGGTTCTTTTTTTACCACATATCTTGATAAGCTTCTTCTCTAAAAGAGTTCTTATTACACCACTACTATCAATACCTCTTATCTTATCAATCTCTACTTTTGTAATTGGTTGTTTATAAGCAATTATGGATAAGGTTTCTAATCCCTGCTGAGAAAGTTTATATGTTGTTTCTGATTTGTAAAGCTTCTTAATCCAATCCTTATACTCGGGTAAAGTAGCAAACTGATAACCAGAAGCAATCATCACAACCTGAAATGGAGAAGACCGCTGAGTATATTCACTCTTTAATTCATCAATAATTTTCTCTATCACCTCTTTACTTTCTCCAGTTATCTCAGAAAACCTCTCTAAGGAAACAGGGGTTAGACTCACAAAAAGCAAACACTCAACTATTTTTTTTAATCTATCTTTTTCCATTTTTATCAACAATTCTTTTTGGTTTTTAAATATACTCTAATCTGACCAAACAGTCTATTTTGTTTTAAAATAATCTTCTTTAAAAATACAAGTTCTAACAATGCAATAAATGTTACAATGAGATAAGATTTACTCATATCCTTTAAAAATAGAGAAGAAAATGACACAAACTTTTTCCCTTCAAGAAAAGAAATGATTTCAGCAATTCTATCCTCTACACTTATTTCTTGTTCAATTATTTCTTTAACTTCTGGTTTTGCTTTAAAATAAACCTTATGAAATGCAGTAACTAAATCATATAAAGAAACATCTAAACTAAAATCCTGGTCCTTAAATTCGGGAAAAACCTCTCTAAAAAAAACTTCTTGCCTTTGGATCTCTTTTTCTTTTAGAAAGGCACCTACCTCTTTAAACTTCTTATACTCTAAAAGTCTCTCAACTAACTCTTTCCTGGGGTCTTCTTCTTGTTCTTCTGGTAACTCTTCTTTAGGAAGTAACATCTTAGATTTAATCTGCAACAGAGTGGCTGCCATAATAAGAAATTCAGTAGCCACCTCAACATCAAAAAACTCCATTCTCTCAATATAGGAAAGGTACTGTGAAGTTATTTCAGCAATAGGAATATCATAGATATTAATATTATTCTGTTTCACCAAAAAAAGTAAAAGGTCTAAAGGACCTTCAAACTGTTCTGTAACAACCTTGTATTTATTTTCCATAGTATCTTCCCATAGGTTAAAAACAGGTCATAGGTTTAGGTTATATTCCTATTTTTACTTTTTCTCTAACCTCATGCATAGTTTTTTGTGCTATCTGCTGAGCTTTTTTCTTTCCCTGTTGTAAAATATCAAAAACCTCATTTCTTCTATTTTCCCATTTATTTCTCTGTTCTCTAAACATACTAAATTTCTCAACTAAAACATTAGAAAGCCTCTTTTTACATTCCTTACAACCAATCTTTCCTTGTTTGCAATGATTCTGAATATCTTTAACATTCCCATTAAAAATCTTATGAAAAGAGAAAACAGAACAAACCTCAGGATGACCTTTATCATAAGGATGTATCCGTTGAGGGTCGGTAATCATAAGGTTAATCTTTTTCTCAATATCTTTTGGTGAATCTGAAAGATATATACAATTATTATAGCTTTTACTCATCTTTTTACCATCAGTCCCAATTACCTTTGGGACCTTTGTCAAAAGTGCCTGAGGTTCAGGAAACACCTTTCCATAAAAAGAGTTAAATCTTCTGGCAATCTCTCTTGTTAGTTCAAGATGAGGAATCTGGTCTTCACCAACTGGGACATAACTTGCTTTGTAAATTAATATATCAGCAGCTTGCAAAACAGGATAACCCAAAAATCCATAGGTAGACAAATCCTTCTCTTTTAACTCATTCTGTTTCTGTTTATATGTAGGACATCTCTGTAACCATCCTAAAGGTGTTATCATTGAAAAAAGAAGATGTAGCTCGCTGTGTTCCACTATCTGTGATTGAATAAATATCACAGATTTTTCTGGGGTTAACCCGCTAGATAACCAATCAATTACCATCTCTATAGTATTTTCCTTTATATAGGAGGTGTCAGCATAATTTGAGGTTAAAGCATGCCAATCAGCAACCATATAAAAGCATTCATACGAATCCTGAAGTTTAACCCAGTTTTCCAATGCACCTAAATAGTTACCCAAATGCAATTTGCCACTTGGTTGCATTCCACTTAATATTCTTTTCATTTTGTTCTTCATCTATAACCCTAATAAAAGACTATAAAACAATCCAACAATAGGCATCAAGATTCTCCATAATATCCCTGTAAAAAAAAGAAAAAATATAATCAAAAACCCATAGGGTGATAGTTGTTTATACTTTAACATTAATGTTGTAGGAAGAAGACCTAATATTACATTAGAACCATCTAATGGCGGAACAGGTATAAGATTAAATATCCCAAGTAAAAGATTAATAAAAACACTAAATTGAATAATGCTTATTACTAATATCACAAATTGAGTTGGTTTAACATTTAAAAACTTTAAAATCCAAAAGAGTATAGCAAAAACAATGGCAAGAAAAAAATTAGCCAAAGGACCAGATAGTCCTACCTTAAAAAGACCAAGTTTTGGATTATAAAAATTATTTGGATTTATAGGAACAGGTTTAGCCCAGCCAAAAATAAAAGGTGCTTTTAGTATAATCAACATTAGAGGAAAAATAATCATTCCAAAAATATCAATATGAGCAATAGGGTTTAAGGTCAGTCTTCCTGCCAATTTTGCAGTATCATCCCCGTTTTTATAAGCCATCCATCCATGTGCATACTCATGAACTGTTATGGCAAAAAGAAAAATTGTTATTTGTAAAAGGATAGGTAAACGCATATCTTTAGATTTTACTAAATAATAATATTAACTGTCAAATAATATATAACAAAAATGTAATAAAAAGGTATATTATAAATCTTTATATCTATTTATATTTTTAAAACACATCAGGGTGTTATCAAACTTCTCTACCATTCTTTTTTCAATAAATTTTGTTTTTATATTCTTTATTAAGTTGTGTAGTGAGTAATGTTTTTCTGTAATTAATTTTAACACTTTCTTTTTAATATTTTTATGATAGATTGCGTATAAAGGTTCTATTTTTCCATTCACATTAGGGACAACTGCTTCGTAACTTTTTCTTATTCTATTCATAAATCTTATTAGCTCTATATTAACAAAAGGCATATCACAACCAATCAAAAAAATGTAATCAGTTAAAGAAAAATGTAGAGCGGTATATAAACCCGAAATAGGACCCCTGGAAGGAACAATATCTTTATATATTCTTCCTGGGAAGAATGAATAAAGAGAGGGCTTATTTGTTATCAAAATAAGATTAGAAGATAGAGTTTTTAATGAATTACTAATGATATCTATTAATCTAACACCATCTATTTTTAATAATGCCTTTTGTTTCCCTTTAAATCGTAAAGATTTTCCTCCAGCTAAAATTACAGGGGTTAAATTCATATCTATTTTTGTTTTCTATATTCTTTTACTCCCAAGGCAGAATGTGTTTTTCAGTTTGAGAAAAAACTTATTCTTCCTCACATTCCTTCTAACTCTTTTCTAAAATACTTTAATGCTGAGTTTATAGGAAACCAAGCAGACTGACCAAAACCACATAAGGATGCTCTATTCATTACTTTAGCAAGTTCTAACACTGTGTCAATATCATCTTTTTTACCTTTACCTAAAAAGAACCTTTTCATTATCTCTTTAATCCTAAGAGAACCTATTCTACAAGGTATACATCTTCCACATGATTCATGAACAAAGAATCCAAAAATATTATATAAAAACTCTGCAATTGAAATGTCTGTACTTATAACAAAAATTGAGCCTGCTCCTAATGTAAGTCCAAATTCTCTTAAAGTATCATAATCAAGAGAGATATCCAACATGTCAGGGGGGACAATACCTCCTGTTGTTCCTCCTATCTGAACAAGTTTCAGTGTTTTTTCGTTAACAACCCCTTTTCCATAATTAAATATGAGCTCTTTTAATGATATTCCCAAATCAGCCTCAATAACGCCTCTCTGTTTTACCATACCTGTGAGTGAAAAAAGTTTAGTCCCTGGTGAAGTCTCTGTTCCATACTGCTTAAACCATTCATCTCCATTTAATAAAATAAACGGAAGGTTTGCTAATGTCTCAATATTATTCACATGAGACATAAACCCATAGAGGGTTTTATAATTAGTATAGGGAGACTTCAATCTCGGAGTTCCTCTTTTACCTTCTAGTGATTCTAATAAAGCAGTTTTTTCACCACACACATATGACCCAGCACCTATTGTAATATCAATATCAAAATTGAAACTTCTATTTAAAATATTTTCCCCCAAGAAACCTTTTTGCTTTGCTTGATAAATTGCTTTTTTCAATCTTTTTCTTGATATCACATAGTCTCCTCTAATGTAGATTAACCCTTTTTCTACACCCAAGGCATATCCTGCTATAATAATACCTTCAATAATAAGATGTGGATTTCCTTCCATAAGTATTCTATCTTTAAAGGTGCCTGGCTCTCCTTCATCAGCATTTGCTATAAGATATTTAATCTCAGATTTATCACTTCTTAACAATGACCATTTAACACCGGTAGGAAAACCGCTGCCTCCCCTTCCTCTTAATCCTGACTTTCTTACAATCTCAACAACCTCATCTGGAGAATATAAGTTAACAACTTTCTCTAACGCACTATATCCTCCGACAGTTATATAATCATCAATATTCTCAGGATTAATCTTTCCGATATCC